>CALXGZ010000151.1 GCA_944387975.1 uncultured Faecalibacterium sp. | reverse complement strand
ACATCGTCTACCTGCGCGAAAAGCTCAACGGCCTGATCAGCGAATACACCGGCCAGCCCATCGAGCGGGTGCGCCAGGACACCGAGCGGGACAACTATATGACCGCCCTCCAGGCCAAGGAGTACGGCCTGGTCGACGAGGTCATCGCCCACCGCTGACCCCCCCACGCATGCTGAACGCAGAAACGCACGATAAAGGAAAGTACAGCTATGGCAAATAACAATTCCGGCAGAGATAAAAACGAGAAGGACCTTGTTTGCAGCTTCTGCGGCAAGCATCAGGACGAAGTCGAGCGCATGATCATTGGGCCCGGCGTCAACATCTGCAGCGAGTGCATCGGCCTTTGCTACGACCTGCTGGGCGAAAAGCCCGACCGCACCAGCGGCAGCCGCCCGGCCCGCGGCGGCGCGCCCAACGCGCGCGCCCGCATGCAGCCCGCCGTGCCCGCGCCGGTCAACATCATGACCCCCGAGGAGATCAAGAACGGCCTCGACCAGTACGTCATCGGCCAGGACGACGCCAAGCGCGTGCTGTCGGTGGAGGTGTACAACCACTACAAGCGCATCATGAGCGGCAAGGGCAACGACGTCGAGCTGCAAAAGTCGAACGTGCTGCTGCTGGGCCCCTCCGGCGTGGGCAAGACCCTGCTGGCCCAGACCCTGGCCCGCATGCTGGGCGTGCCCTTCGCCATCGCCGACGCCACCACCCTGACCGAGGCCGGCTACGTGGGCGAGGACGTGGAGAATATCCTGCTCAAACTGATCCAGGCGGCGGACTTCGACGTCCAGCGGGCGCAGATCGGCATCATTTACATCGATGAGATCGATAAGATCACCCGCAAAAGCGAGAACCCCTCCATCACCCGGGACGTGGGCGGCGAGGGCGTGCAGCAGGCGCTGCTGAAGATCATCGAGGGCACCGTCAGCAACGTGCCGCCCCAGGGCGGCCGCAAGCACCCGCAGCAGGAGTTCATCCAGATCGACACCACCAACATCCTGTTCATCTGCGGCGGCGCCTTCGACGGGCTGGACAAGTATATCCTGCGCCGCACCGACCGCTCGGCCCTGGGCTTCGGCAGCATGCTGAAGGACAACTCCTCCGACGCCCAGAAGGCCCTGCTGCGCAAGGTGGAGCCCCACGACCTGGTCAAGTTCGGCCTGATCCCCGAGCTGATCGGCCGCCTGCCGGTGATCACCGTGCTGGACGACCTGGACGAGGAGACCCTGGTGCGCGTGCTGAAGGAGCCGAAGAACAGCCTGGTCAAGCAGTACAAGGCCCTGCTGGGCATGGACAACGTCGAGCTGGTCTTTACCGACGAGGCGCTGCGCGCCATCGCCCGCAAGACCATCGAGCGCAAGACCGGCGCGCGCGGCCTGCGCAGCGTGATGGAGGACCTGCTGATGCCCGTGATGTACGCGGTGCCCAGCGACCCCACCATCATCCGCGTGACCATCGACCAGGACACCGTCGAGGGGGGCGAGGCCCACATGGAGTACGGCGCGGTGCGCAAGCGCTATAAAAATCAGATCGCGGTGAGCTGACAGGGCAAAGCCGCCTGGGCCCGGCCGGGCAGGTTTCGGCCCGGGCCCTTTATTTTGCGCTAAAATTCTTGTTTCTCAAAGCAAAGTGTACTATAATAGTATAGTCTGGGTCAGGGCGCGTCCCCAAAGCTGACGCGCCCGAGAAAGTATCGTAAAGGAGTAAGCGCTATGGCAAATTATCTGCAGATGAGCTGTGAAGAACTGAAAGCGGAGGAAGGCCGCCTGCAAAAGGCCTACCAGGACTATAAGAATATGGGCCTGAAGCTGAATATGGCCCGCGGCAAGCCCGGCCCCCACCAGATGGACCTGGCGATGGGCCTGTTCAATACCACCGACTACACCGCCGCCGACGGCACCGACGCGCGCAACTACGGCAACCTCGAGGGCCTGTACGAGGCGCGCCAGCTGTTCGGCGAGGTGATGGGCGTTAAGCCCGAGAACGTCTTTGTGGGCGGCAACTCCAGCTTGCAGCTGATGTACTTTCTGGTCAGCATCGGGTGGACCTTCGGCTTCCCCGAGTCGCCCTGCCCCTGGTCGCAGGCGGAGCGGCCCAAGTTCCTCTGCCCGGTGCCCGGCTACGACCGGCACTTCCGCATCACCGAGGAGTTCGGCATCGAGATGATCAACGTGCCCATGACGCCGGAAGGCCCCGACATGGACATGGTGGAAAAGCTGGCCGGCGAGGACCCCTCCATCAAGGGCATCTGGTGCGTGCCGCAGTATTCGAACCCCGACGGCTACACCTACAGCGACGAGACGGTGCGCCGCTTCGCCGCGATGAAGACGGCCGCCCCGGACTTCAAGATCTTCTGGGACGAGGCGTACATCGTCCATCACCTGACCAATGAGATCATCGAGACGCCCGTCCTGCTGGAGGAGAGCAAGGCCTACGGCAACGAGGACCGCGTCTTCATGTTCACCTCCACCAGCAAGATCACCTTCCCCGGCGCGGGCGTGTCGGCCCTGGCGTGCAGCGACGCGATGATGAAGCACGTGTGCTAGCGCTTCGAGGTGATGATCATCAGCTACGACAAGATGAACCAGCTGCGCCATGTGCGCTTTTTGAAGAACAAGGCGGGCGTGCTGGCCCACATGGCCAAGCACCGCCGCCGCCTGGTGCCCTGCTTCGACGCGGTGAAGACCACCTTCGCCCAGCGGCTGACCCCCTGCGGCGACATCGCCCACTGGACCAACCCCAAGGGCGGCTACTTCATCAGCCTGTACGTGATGCCCGGCTGCGCCAAGCGCGTGGCCCAGCTGTGCAAGGACGCCGGCCTGGTGCTGACTGGCGCGGGCGCGGCCTTCCCCTACGGCAAGGACCCCGAGGACTCGCACCTGCGCATCGCGCCCACCTACCCCAGCCTGAGCGAGGTGGAGCAGGCCTCCGAGCTGATGGCCGTCTGCGTGCGCCTGGCCACCGTCGAGCACCTGCTGGCCGAAAAGGCCTGAGCGCCCCGGCGCGGTACCATAACGCCGCCCGCCCGTCCGTGCAACCGGCAGCCGCGGCGTGAAAAATTTGGGAGGTTTCCAAACAGTTTATGAAGACAAAAGGCAGAGCATGGCATCTCGCCGTCACGGTGCTGCTGATCGCGGTGTTTGCGTTCACCGCCTTTTTCGGCGTGTCGTCGACCTACGGCGATGTGACCACCACCTACATCAAGGGCGCGCGGGACATCCGCTTCGGCGTCGACATCAAGGGCGGCGTCAACGTGACCTTCCTGCCCTCGGACGGCTACGACGCCACCGACGAGCAGCTGGACGCGGCCCAGTCGGTCATCGAGAACCGCCTGGTGGCCCTGAACATCACCGACTATGAGCTGTACGCCGACTACAACCAGGACAGCCTGATCCTCGAGTTCCCCTGGCAGTCGGACGAGACGGCCTTCGACCCCGAGGCTGCCATCGAGGAGATCGGCACCACGGCCTACCTCAGCTTCCGCGAGGGCAGCAGCGCCGACGGCGCGCTGATCCTGGACGGCGCGCGCGTGGCCAGCGCCACCGCGCAGTACGGCCCGGTGACCAGCGGCGGCGCGTCGGAGTACTACGTCGCCCTCGAGTTTGACAGCGAGGGCGCGGCCGCCTTCGGCGAGGCCACCACCCGCCTGTATGAGGAGGGCGGCTCCATCGGCATCTGGCTGGACGACGAGAACATCAGCGTCGCCAGCGTCAACGCCGCCATCACCGACGGCCGGGCCGTCATCACCGGCTCGAACTTCACGCGCGAGGCCGTGGTCACCCTGGCCCGTCAGATCAACTCCGGCGCGCTGCCCTTCGCCCTGACGGTGGACAGCTACTCGACCGTCAGCCCCAGCCTGGGCGAGAACAGCCTGCAGGCGATGGTCTACGCCGGCGTCGCGGCCTTCATCCTGATCTTTGTCATCATGACCGCCATGTACCGGCTGCCCGGCGTGCTGGCCTGCGTCGGCCTGCTGGGCCAGGTGGCCGCCACGCTGGCCTTTGTCTCGGGTTACTTCCCGGTGTTCAACAGCTTTACGCTGACCTTGCCCGGCATCGCGGGCATCATCCTGGCCATCGGCATGGGCGTGGACGCCAACGTCATCACCGCCGAGCGCATCAAGGAGGAGCTGCGGGCCGGCAAATCGCTGCCCGGCGCGCTGAAGAGCGGCTTTGCCCGCGGCCTGACCCCTGTTATCGACGGCAACGTCACCATCGTCATCGTGGCGGTGGTGCTGATGGGCGCCTTCGGCCCGACGGACGGCATCTTCGCCAAATTGCTGAACTTCGTGTTCTTCGCCTTTGGCGCGTCCACCGCCGGCACCATCTACGCCTTCGGTTACACGCTGCTCACCGGCGTGCTGCTGAACTTCGTGTTCGGCGTCTTCGCCACCCGCGTGATGATCTGGGGCGCCTCCGCCGTCAAGGCGCTGCAAAACCCCTGGCTCTACGGCGCGGACCGCAGCCCGAAGGAGCCGAGGACCATCGACTTTGTGGGCAAGAAGAAGGTATTCCTGACCTTCTCCGCCTGCCTGATGGCGGCCATCGTGCTGTGCGCGGCGGTGCTGGGCGTCCGGCTGGACACCGAGTTCACCGGCGGCGCGATGCTGACCCTGCGCTATGAGGGCGCGCCCGACCTGGCCGTGGTGGAGCAGACGGCCGAAGAGGCCTTCGGCATCGACGGGCTGAGCCTGCAGACCGGCGAGAACGTCGCCACCGGCGAGGCGACGCTGAAGATCTCGATGCCCGGCACCGAGACCGTGACCACCGAGCAGGTGGCCGGCCTGCTGGACGCTTTGGCCGCCAGCTGCCCCGACAACCACTTCGCCCAGCTGTCGCTGAGCAACGTCAGCCCCGCGATGGGCGCGCGCTTTTTGCAGAAGAGCCTGGTGGCCGTGGTCTTCGCGCTGGCGCTGATCCTGGTGTACATCGCCTTCCGCTTTAAGAACATCGGCGGCCTGACCGGCGGCGCCATGGCCATCCTGGCGCTGGTCAACGACGTGATGGTGATCTTCGGCACCTTCGTGCTGATGCGCGCGGCGCTGGACGGCAACTTCATCGCGGCGCTGCTGACCATCCTGGGCTACTCGGTCAACGACACCGTCGTCATCTACGACCGCATCCGCGAGAACCGCAAGCTGCTGGGCAAGAAGGCCCCCTTCGAGGCGCTGGTCAACCAGTCCCTGAACCAGTCGCTCAAGCGCACGCTGATGACCAGCATCACCACCGTCACGGCCCTGGCGGTCATGTGCGTGGTGTCGCTGCTGTACGGGCTGGACAGCATCTTCACCTTCGCCTTCCCCCTGATGCTGGGCATGGTCAGCGGCGTGTACACCTCGCTGTGCGTTTCCACCTCGGCCTGGGTGTTGTGGGACAGCCGCAAGGCCAAACAGAAGAACTGAGCGACAGTCAAAGCGGCCCCGGCCGCGCGATGAGACGGAGGACACGATATGAAATGCCCCTACTGCGGCGGGGAAGAATCCAAGGTGATCGACTCCCGCCCGACCGAAGACGGCGAGCGCATCCGCCGCCGCCGCGAGTGCCTGGCCTGCCGCAAGCGCTTTACCACCTACGAGGCGGTGGAGACGCTGCCGCTGATGGTGGTCAAGAAGGATAACTCCCGCGAGGCCTTCGACCGCCAGAAGGTGCTGAACGGGATGCTGCGCTCGTGCGAGAAGCGCCCCGTCAGCTACGACCAGCTGGAGCGGGCGGTGAACAACATCGAGCAGGCGCTGCTCTCCGGCTACGAGCAGGAGGTCAGCAGCGTGCGCATCGGCGAGCTGACGATGCAGGAGCTGAAAAAGATCGACGAGGTGGCCTACATCCGCTTCGCCTCGGTCTACCGCCAGTTCGCGGACGTCGAGAGCTTTTTCAACGAGCTGGAAAAGTTGATGAAGGACCGCAAAGAATAAGGCAAAAGGCCCCGAATGTGCGTGCCAACGCGCATCCGGGGCTTTTTCGTTTCTATACAGCGCTTTACAGCCAGCGCCGCGTCAGCCAGTCGACGCTCTCGGCCAGGAAGGCGGCGCGGCCGATCTCGCCGAGGGCCTCTTCCGGGGCGTTCTGCGTCAGGTGGCCGGCGGCCGCGCGCAGGCTGCCCTCCAGCTCGAGGAAGGTCTCGGCGCGCAGGTAAAGCCCGCTGCCCCGCCGCAGCGCCTCGCACAGGGCCGCGCCCTCCAGCACGGCCTGGTGGGCGGCGGGCACGTCGCCCTCTTCCACGGCCGCGGCCGCCGTGCCGAGCGTGTCCGTAAGGGTGCGCGCAAAGCTGCGCAGGCGGAAGGTGCTGTAAAAGGTCAGCAGCAGGATGCCCGCCGCGATGCCAAGGCCCAGCCAGATCCGTTTCATGCGCCCGCCCCCTTTGCCTTGCCCGTTGCGGGGCGCTTTTCCCTCGGCAGCAGGAAGTAGTCCTCGCCGTCGTTGCCCAGCAGGATCAGGATATCCTCCACCGGCAGGCCGTAGGCCCGGGCACAGCGCGCCAGCCACGCGCGGTCCTTGCCGCAGGCGGCCAGGTTGTCCGGCAGCACCTGCCCGTCTACCACCAAGGGCAGGGTGGCCCGGCTGTGCGCCGCAGCCAGCTGCAGGTCCGCCAGGGTGGCGGGCTCCTTTTCCGGCTTGCGGGCCACCGAGAGGCTGCCGTTCGTCTCGACGACGGCGTAGTCGACGTCGCGCGGGTCGTAGACGTCCTTGCCGCGCAGCGCCTCCAGCAGGTCGGCGGCGCTCAGGCGCAGCAGGCGCAGCGCCTGCTGGTCGATCTCGCCGTTCTGGATCACCGTCTTGGGCCGCCCGGCCAGCAGGTTCGCAAAGCGCCGGCTGTAAAAGCTGAGCACCGAGCCCAGCAGCTCGAGGCAGGCGATCAAAAACAGGGGGATCAGGCTGGCGGTGATGGGCACATCCTCCGACTCGATGGAGATGGAGGCGAGGTTTGAGATCAGCATCGTGGATACCAGCTCTTCGGGCTGCAATTCGCCCAGCTGGCGCTTGCCCATCAGCCGCATGGCGAACAGCACGCAGAGGTAGATCAGCACGGTGCGCAGCAGTAACAGTTTCAACGGGGCAGTTCCTCCTTTACATAAATGTGGGCGTGGGCGGGCATACTGGGGTTGCGACTTTTGCGAAGGAAGGGGCGTTGCGGGATGCAGCTTTCATCCAGTCTCAGTGAAAACCTGGCGGCCTTCAATACCATGTTTGGCCCGTCGGCGGACTATTATGCAAAACAGGTGACCCTGGGCGGCTGCCCGGGGGCCATTTTGCTGTTCGACGGCATGGCCAGCCTGTCCACGCTGTGGACGCTGCTGCTGGACGCCGTCGACCGGGCGGACCGCTTTGCCGGCCAGCCGCAGGCCGGCGCCCGGCAGATCTTTGAGGGGCTGCTGTACCACTCGGACCTGCCGGCCCAGGGCAGCCCGGTGCGCAGCACGGAGGAGGCCGTGCAGCTTTTGACGGCGGGCTTCGCCGTCGTGCTGCTGGACGGCTGGGCCCAGGGCATCGCCGTCGCTGCCCAGAGCCTGCAGTTCCGCTCCATCGGCGAGCCGTCGGGGGAGGGCAACCTGCGCGGCAGCCGGGAGGGCTTTTCCGACCTGCTGCGCGTGAACCTGAGCCTGCTGCGGCGGCTGGTGCGCAGCGAGGCGCTGGTGCTGGAGGTGGCCCAGGCCGGCACCGCCATGGGCACCGAATACGCCCTGTGCTACTGCCGCGACAAGGCCGACCGCGAGATGGTGGCGAAGGTGCGCGACACCCTGCGGCAGGCAAAGCCCGAGCTGCTGCTGGACTCGAGCTATTTTATCCCCTGGCTGCTGCCGGTGCGCTGCCGGCTGTTCACCCCGGCGGGCTACACCGAGCGGCCGGCGGTAGCGGCAGCCAAGCTCTGCGAGGGGAAGATGGTGGTGCTGGTCAACGGCAGCCCCTCGGCGATGGTGCTGCCGGCGCTCTTCGCCGAGAACTTCGAGTGCCTCGACGATTACGCCACCACGGCCTTTTTCTCCTCCTTTTTGCGCGTGCTGAAATACGCCGCCTTTTACCTGACCATCTTTTTGCCGGGGCTGTTCGTGTGTCTGGCGGTCTATCTGCCCG
Organism: uncultured Faecalibacterium sp.; assembly: GCA_944387975.1. Classification (GTDB taxonomy): domain Bacteria; phylum Bacillota; class Clostridia; order Oscillospirales; family Ruminococcaceae; genus Faecalibacterium. The sequence continues at coordinate 9,072 of CALXGZ010000151.1, read as the reverse complement.
AGCTGATCCCGCCGCAGCTGCTGTATAAGATCACGGCGGCCGAAAAAGGCACGCCGCTGCCGCTGTTCGCCGAGATGGTGATGGTCATTTTGATCCTGGAGCTTATCCGGGAGGCGGGGCTGCGCATGCCCCAGTCCCTGGGGCACTCGGTCAGCCTGGTGGCGGCGTTGATCATCGGGGACGCGGCGGTCTCGGCCGGGCTGATGAGCACCCCCGTCATTTTAACGGCCTGCCTGACCTCGGTGGCGGTGTTCATCACGCCCTCTTTGTACGAGCCGGCCACGCTGCTGCGGCTGGCCGTGGTGCTGGCGGCGGGGCTGGCCGGGCCGGTGGGGCTGGCGGCGGTCTTCGTGCTGTTTTTGTTCAGCCTGTCCGGCGTGTCGGCGCTGGGGGTGCCGTACCTCGCGCCCCATCCCTTCCCCACGAACCCCCTGGCCGAGGACGGGGTGATCCGCCGGGACTACCGCCGTATGTCCCGCAGCCCCTTCAATATCTGGCAGAGGAGGGGCTGAGATGAAAGCGGAACAAAAGGTATCCTGCAACTTTTCCCCGGCGGCGCTGGGGCTGGGGCTGGTGACGGCCGCCCTGGCCGAGAGCTTTTACGGCCCGGCCGGGGCTTACCCGGCCCGCAGCGCGCTGCTTTTGGGCGGCGCGCAGGCGGCGGGGCTCTGGCTGCTGGCCCGGCTGTTCGGCCTGTGGGCCGGGCGCAGGGGGCTGTTCGGCGGGCAGGGCTTTCTGCCCAGGCTGGCCGGGTGGCTGTTTTTCCTCTGGTTCGCGGCGGGCTTTGCGCGCACCGCCGCCGTGGCCCAGACCGTCTGCCGGGAGGAGTTCGGCTCCAACGCGCTGATCGCCGTGCTGCCGCTTTTGTTGCTGGCCGTCTGGCAAATGGACGCCGGCGCGCTGGACCGCTCGGCCCGGGCCCTGTGGTGGCTGCTGGGGCTGGGGGCGGCGGCGTGCCTGGCCGGCCTCGGCGAGCAGCTGCGCTGGCAGCGCCTGTGGGACGGCGGCGCGGCGGGGCTGTGGGCGGAGGGCTGGCCGCCGCTGCGGCTGTACCCGGAATACTTCGCCCTGCCCCTGCTTTGCAGCGAGGCGGACGCGCCCCGGGCCGCGCGGCTGCCCTGGTTCGTCTGGGCGGTGCAGGGGGGCTACGCGCTGGTGCTGGCGCTGGTGCTGGGGCGGCCGGAGGGCCCCGGCTACACGGGCCTTGAGCTGCTGCGCGCCTGGGCAATGGGTTATTTCTCCCGCCTGGACGCCTTGCTGCTGCTGATCTGGCTGGCGGCGGCGCTGTGGCGGCTGTGTCTGCTGGCCTTTGTGCTGCGCCGCCTTTCGCGGGTAAACGGCATGCGCCCGGCCCCGGCCGCCCGGGGCGGAGAGGGGGCGCAGCCATGAAGCGTGTTTATAAGAAAAAGGCCCGCCTGGCCGGGCTCTGCGCCGCCTATGCCCTGGCGGCTTTGACGGCAGCGCTGGGCTGGCTGTACAGCAGCCTGCCGGACCACGTTTCCCTCGAGCCGGGCCAGGCGCTGGAGCTGCCCCGCTTCGCCTATATCGAGCCGCTGGGCCCGGCCGGGGCCCGCAACGTTGCCAGCACCCGCACGGTGGGCAGCTACCAGGCGACCTTGTCGGTGGGCGGCATCCTGCCGGTCAAGACGGTGCGGGCCGAGATCACCCCGCGGCCCAGCGTGCTGGTGTGCGGCACGCCCTTCGGGGTCAAGATGTTCTCGGAGGGGGCGCTGGTGGTGGGCTTTACCGACCTGAGCGGGCCGGACGGCGCGCCGCTCAACCCCGCCAAGGCGGCGGGCCTGCGCCTGGGCGACCGGGTGGTCTGCATCGGGGACACCGCCACCGAGAGCAACGACGCCGTCAAGGCCGCGCTGGAGGCGGCGGCCGGCCAGCCGGTGCGGGTGGTCTACGTCCGGGACGGCAGCCAGCAGCAGACCGTCCTGACCCCCTGCTGGGACGAGACCGCCGGCGAGTGGCGGGCCGGCATGTGGGTGCGGGACTCCTCGGCCGGGGTGGGCACGCTGACCTTCATCGACGAGGAGAACGGGGCCTTCGCCGGGCTGGGCCACTCCATCAGCGACGGGGACACCGGGCAGAGCATCGCGCTGCGCAGCGGCGAGATCGTCCCCTGTGAGATCGTGGGCTGCACCAAGGGCACGGCCGGCAGCCCCGGCGAGCTGAAGGGCAAGTTCCTCGGCAGCCACGCGGTGGGCAGCATCGCCCTGAACGGCGAAAACGGCGTCTACGGCGCCGCCCGCGCCAGCTTTGACGGGCGGGAGATGGAGCTGGCCTTCGCGCAGGAGGTGGTGGAGGGCCCGGCCCAGATCCTGACCACCACCCGCGGCCAGAGCCCGCGCCTCTACGACGTGGAGATCGAGAAGGTCACCGACGCCGAGGACGTGCGCAATATGGTCATCCACGTCACTGACCCGGCGCTGCTGGCCGAGACCGGCGGCATCGTGCAGGGGATGAGCGGCAGCCCCATCCTGCAGAACGGGCGGCTGGCCGGCGCGGTGACCCACGTGCTGGTCAACGACCCGACGCGGGGCTACGCCATTTTCGCCGAGACCATGCTGGCGCAGGCTGAGGCCATCGAGACAGAAAAATGAGATACGCGCAGGCCGTGGGCTGACGATCGGGCCCCGGCCTGCTTTTTTGCGGTTCTAAAGGGCGGGCGGGCGCATAGGATAGGGTAAAGCGGCCGGGGAGGGACGAGAGATGGACGAGTATTTCGAGGCGGTGCGGGCGCTGCCGGACTGTTTCGCACAGGCTTTGGGGCAGATCGGCCCGGAGACGGCGGCGCAGATCCACGAGGTGCGCCTGCGGACAGGCTGCCCGCTGTGGCTGAACGTGAACGGCACGCTGCGCCCCGCCGGGACGCTGCCCGGATGCCCGCCCGGGCTGCGGCAGCTGCGGCCCAGCGCCGCCCAGATGGAGCAGGCGCTGTATACGCTCTGCGGCGGGTCGGTGCACACCCACCAGGCCGAGCTGGCCGGGGGCTTTTTGACCCTGCCGGGCGGCCACCGGGTGGGGGTAGGGGGGCGCTACCTGCTGCACCCCGCCGAGGGGGTGGTGCTGCAGACGGTCTACTCCCTGGACCTGCGCGTCGCGCGGGCCCGGCAGGCCGAGCTGCCGCCCCGGCTGGCGGCGCTGCTGCAAAGCCGCTTTACCGGGCTGCTGGTGGCCGGCGAGCCGGACAGCGGCAAGACCACCCTGCTGCGCGGCATCGCGGCCTTCCTGGCAGGGCTGGGCCGGGCGGTGGCCGTCGTCGACGAGCGGGCGGAGCTGTGGCCCGAGGGACAGGCCGCCGCCCGCCCGCCGGTGGACATCGTCGCCGGGCTGCCCAAGGCGCGGGCGGTGCAGATGGCCCTGCGCACGCTGGCGCCGCAGGTCATCCTGCTGGACGAGCTGGGCGATATGGACGAGCTGCGCGGGCTGGAGCAGGGCTTTTTCAGCGGGGTGGACTACGCCGCCAGCCTGCACGCCGCCACGCTGGAGGAGGCGCTGCGCCGTCCCCAGGTGGCTTACATGCGGGAGAAGGGGATGCTGCGCGCCGTGGTGATGCTGGCGGGCCGCCAGGCGCCCGGCCAGGTGGCCGGGCTGCGGCTGCTGTGAGCGGGCTGCGCTGGGCGGCGGCGCTGCTGCTGATGCTGGGGGGCTTTTGCGCCGGGGACGCACGCCGGCAGGGCCTGACACAGCGGCGGCGCGCGCTGGAAGAGCTGGCCGGCCTGCTGGCGCGGCTGCGGCAGGAGATCGGCTACCGCCGCGCCGACCTGGGGCGGCTGTACCGGGCCCTCGCGGCCGGGTACGGCCCCGCCAGCCCGCTGGGCCGCGCCATGGCCGGCGCGGAGAGCTTCGCCCAGATGGCCCCGCCCGGCGCGCTGCGCTCGGGGGAGGCCGCCTGCCTGGCGGAGTGCCTGGCCGCCCTGGGCCGCGCCGACGCCGGGCAGGAGTGCGCACGGCTGGAATACTACCAGGCGCGCTTCGAGCGCTTCCTCGCTGCGGCGCGGGAGGAGGAGGCCCGCTCCGCCGCCATCGACCGGCGGCTGGGCCTGGCGGCGGGGGCGGTGCTGGGGCTGCTGATCCTGTAACTACAAAAGAAAAGGAGATGACGGCCTTTGGACATCGACCTCGTATTCAAGATCGCGGCCATCGGGATCATCGTGGCGGTGCTCAACCAGCTGTTGATCCGCTCGGGCCGGGAAGACCAGGCCATGATGACCACGCTGGCGGGGCTGGTGGTGGTTTTGTCCATGCTGGTGCAGCAGATCAGCGACCTGTTCGTGACCATCAAGGCGCTGTTCGCCCTGTAGCCGCGGGGCCGCGCGATGCTGGACGAGCTGCTGCCCACGCTGGGCCTTGCCGCGGCGGCGGCCCTGCTGTACGGGCTTTTGCGCAAATCGAACCCGGCCTTCGCCCTGCTGCTGTCGCTGGCGGCGGGGCTGGCCATCCTGGCGCGGCTGACGGCCGCGATGCAGGGCATGGCCGCGGGCCTGGCGGCGCTGGCCGCCCGGGTGGACGGGCCGGCCTTCGCCAGCCTGCTGCGCTGCGCGGGGGTGCTGCTGCTGAGCGACTACGCCTGCGCCGTCTGCAAGGAGGCCGAGGCCGAGGCCCTGGCCTGGTGCACGGGCTTTGCGGGCCGGGTGCTGAGCCTGGCGGCGCTGTGGCCCCTGCTGGAGGAGGTGTGCGGGATGATATGGGAACTGACTGCTTGAAGCGCCTGCCGGCCTGCCTTGCCGCGGCGGCCGGCGCCCTGCCCGAGACGCTGCCCGGGCGCGAGCGCTGGCAGCCCTACCTGGACGGCGCGCCCGCCGCCCTCGAGGACTTTGCCGCCGACCCGCTGGGCACGCTGCGCGCCCTGCTGCCGGGGGACCTTGGGGCGACGATGCGCGCGTCGGTGGCGGGCTACGCGCAGGTGCTGCTGTTCCTGCTGCTGGTGCTGCTGATCTCCTTTTTGCTGGGGGAGGGCAAGGCCGCCCTGCTGGACCTTGCCGCGGCGGGGGGCAGCGCCCTGCTGTGCTGGGCGGCCCTGGCGGCCCTGGCCGAGACCGTGTGCGAGAAGCTTGAGCGCTGGCGGCTGTTCCTTTTGGGCTTCGTGCCGGTGTACGAGGGGGTGCTGATCGCCGGCGGCGAGCCCTCGGCCGGGGCCGCGGCAGGGGGGCTGTTCCTCGGCGGGCTGTGCCTGCTGGCGCAGCTGCTGTGCGGCTGGGCGCCGCCGCTGCTGCACTGTTACCTTGCCCTGAGCATGGCCTGCTGCATCAGCACCGAGGCGGCGCTGGCCGCCGCGTGCCGGGGCGCAGGGCGGCTGCTGTGCAAGGGGCTGGGCTGGGCCGGGCGGGCCTTTGTGGCGCTGCTCAGTTTGCAGCGCGTGTTCACCGCGCAGCTGGACCGGGCCAGCCAGCAGCTGGGCCAGCTTTTGACGGGCACCGTGCCCATCATCGGCCAAAGCCTGAGCGCCGCCGCCGGCACCGTGCTGAGCGGGATGCAGCTTTTGAAAAGCGGGCTGGGCTTTGCGGCCATCGCCTTTCTGGCGGCGGATTTTTTGCCGCTGTACATGATCTTGCTGGTGCACGCGGGGCTGCTGTTCGGCTGCGAGCTGCTGTGCAGCGCCGCGGGCATAGGCCGCTGCGCCGCGCTGTTCGGCTGCCTGCGCCAGGCGGTGCAGGCCCTGGCGGCGGCCACGGCCCTGGTCTTCGGCATCGCGGTGCTGGGCACGGCCTTGCTGTTCATGCTGGGAGGAGGCGCGTAGTATGCAGCAGTTGAAAACGGCGGTGGCGCTTTTTTGCACCGCCTGCATCTGTGCCGAGCTGGTGGGCCAGCTGCTGGGGGACGCCCGGGGCCGCCAGTGCATAAAGGCCGCGGCGGGGCTATATATTGTAACAGCCCTTTTCCATGCCCTGCCCGGCATAGGGGCGGGCGCTTTGGACCTGGCCCTGCCGCAGGTGCAGGCAGAGCGCTTCGGCGATGCGAGCGAAGCGATCCTGCTGCAGGCCGGGCAGGACCTGGCCGAAGACCTGGAAGCGCGCCTTGCAGCCGAGACGGGCCTTGCGGCGGAGCTGCGCGTGACGCTGGCGCAGTCGGAGGCGGGGGTCTATGCCGCCGGGGTAGAGGCCGCGCTGCCCGCCGGCGCCGGCGAGACCGGGCGGGCGGCGGCCGGGCGCGCGCTTGGCGCGGCCCTTGGCATCGAGCCTGAGGCCATCGCCTGGGAGCAGGGGGAAGGAGGCTGAGCCCATGCCTTTATATGAGCGCTTTGCCGCCTGGTGCAAGGGCAGGCAGGAGCAGACAAAACCCCGGGCCGCCTCGCTGGCCGTGGCGCTGGGGGCGGCGGCGATGGCGCTGCTGCTGTGCAGCGAGCTGTGGCCCGCCGAAAAAGCGCCCGCGGAGGCGGCCGCCCCCGCCCAGACCGCCGCCCAGTACCAGGCCGGGCTGGAGGCGCGCCTGGAGGAACTGATCGCCCAGGTGGAGGGCGCGGGGCAGACCGCCGTTATGCTCACACTGGAAAGCGGGGAGGAGAGGATCTATGCGACCGATACCCAGACCGGAGACGGCCAGGCCCGGCAGACCCACGTCCTGCTGGAGGACGGCACCGCTCTGGAGGAGACGACCTACCTGCCCACCGTCTGCGGCGTGGCCATCGTCTGCGACGGCGGCGGGGACGTGGGGGTCGAAGCGCGGGTCACGGCCCTGGTCTCGGCGCTGCTGGATGTGCCGGCCAACCGGATCTGTGTAGAGCAGCGCAGCCGCTGATATACCAATCTCGATGGAGGGACTGACTTATGAGAAACATCGCCAAAAACACCCGCCGCGCCACCGCCGTCACCCTGGCCGCCGCCCTGGCGGTGGCCTGCTACCTGAACTGGCAGTACGCCCGCGGCGGCCTGGAGCCCATCGCCGTGGAGACGGCCGCCGCCTCCACCGCGCAGAGCGGCGCGCCCGGCGCGTCCAGTACCGGCGGCGTGACCGACGCGCTGCCCACCGAGGCCGAGGCCGCCTCCGCCGCGGGCAAGAACTACGGCGAGGCCCAGCTGGTCAGCGTCGCGAACGATACGGGCAGCCAGTTCTTCGACGAGGCGCGCCTCAAGCGCGAAAAGGCCCACGACGAGGCGCTGGACACCATCCAGAAGACTTTGAAGGATTCCTCCCTCTCCGACAAGGAGAAGGCCGAGTACACCGCCCAGATGACCGCGAACCTCGAGGACATCAACGCCGAAAACGAGATCGAGACCCTGATCAAGGCCAAGGGCTTTGCCGACTGCCTGTGCTTTTTGCAGCAGGGCCGGGCCGACCTGACCGTAATGACCACGGGCGACGCGCTGAGCGCGGCGCAGGTGGCGCAGATCCGCGATATCGTCATGAGCAAAAGCAACGTGACGGCCCAGAACATCACCGTCGTCGAGGTCAAGTAAGAAAGTGTTGTGAAAATACAAAAAGAATGCTATAATAATAGCATCTAGCAAGCAAGCCCGGCGGGTGCCGCAGGCTTGGACGGAAAGCAACGGCATCCACTATGCCGGAATGAACGGAGGACCGTAGAATGGATATGCAGAATATGGACCTTATGGGCGGCAGCCTTCAGATCTCCACCGACGTCATCGCCAAGATCGCGCGCTGCGCCGCGCTTGAGATCGACGGCGTGGCCGACGTCGCCTGCGGCAAACAGCAGGGCAAAAAAGCCAAGGAGCTGCTGGAGATCGTCAACATCCAGCCGCCGGTCACGGTCGAGATGCGCGAGGGCACGGCGGATATCACCCTGAACCCGATCGTCCGCTTTGGCGCCTGCGTGCCGGTCCTGGCCGAAAAGGTGCAGAAGAACGTCAAGAACGCCGTCCAGAACATGACGCGGGTCACCGTCAGCCGGGTCAACCTGGTCGTCGCGGGCCTTGCCGCCGGCGACGCCGCCGCGGCGGAATAAGCGAATACACCCAAAAACGGCCTCTCTGCGGGCGCGCCCCGCAGAGAGGACTTTGATGTTGTGAGAGGAATACTATGGAAAATCAGATGCCTCGCCGCCAGGCCCGCGAGAATGCGTTCCTGCTGGCCTTTGCCCAGACTTTCGGCGAACTGCCCCTCGATGAGGCGCTCGACGCCAACCGCGAACAGGACGAGGAACATCCGGTGGACGACTTCGGCGCCTGCCTGCTGCGCACCTATTACGACCACTCGGCCGAGGTGGACGACCTGATCCGCGCGCATCTGCGCGGGTGGACGATGGAGCGCATCCCCCGCGTGTCCATCACCCTGCTGCGGCTGGCCATCGCCGAGATGCTGTACGGCGCTGAGCACAAGCCCGGCGTCGCCATCAACGAGGCGGTGGAGCTGGCCAAGACCTACGGCGGGGACGAGGATTACCAGTTCGTCAACGGCCTGCTGGGCAGCGTCGCCCGCGAGGCCGGCCTCGACGGCCCCGCCGCCGAAGGGGACGCCGCCCGGGAGGAGCCTGCACAGCCGTGAGCTATACACTGGGCATCGATACCAGCAACTACGCGACCTCTCTGGCTGTATTCGATACAGCCGGGGAGGTTGTTTGCGCAAAGAAGCGCTTTTTGCCGGTGAAGGAAGGGCAGCTGGGCCTGCGTCAAAGCGACGCGCTCTTTCACCACACGGCCGCGCTGCCCGGCATGCTGGCGGAGCTGGGGGCCGAATTCGACCTGACGCGCATCGACGCGGTGGGCGTCAGCGAAAAGCCCCGCCCGGTCAAGGGCAGCTATATGCCCTGCTTTCTGGCGGGGCTCAGCGCGGGGCAGGCCTTTGCCCTGGGGCGCGGCGCGCCCCTTGTGCGCACGACGCACCAGCAGGGCCACGCCGCCGCGGCCCTCTTTGCCGCCGGCGGGGAGGCGCTGTTCCGCCAAAAGGTGCTGCTGTTCCACATCTCGGGGGGCACCACCGATCTGCTGCTGTGCGACCGCGCTGAGGAGCTGACTTTGCTGGGCTCCAGCAGCGACCTCTATGCCGGCCAGGCCGTCGACCGCCTCGGGGTACGGCTGGGCTTCGGCTTCCCGGCGGGGGCCGAGGTCTCGTGCCTTGCGGCCGAATGCGCAGAGGAGGTCAGGCCCAAATCGAGCGTGAAGGGCC
>CALXGZ010000150.1 GCA_944387975.1 uncultured Faecalibacterium sp. | reverse complement strand
CCGATCCGCACCAGCATCTTGAAGAACTCGATCTTCTCTTCCAGGCTCATGGGCACGATCAGGGCCTGGTTGCCGTCGCGCAAGTCGACGCTGCAAAAGGCGGGGGCGGTCTCGATGTGGTCCTTTTTGACCCAGCTGTCGTAGCCGGCGGGTGCGGGGTAATATCCGGGTGCGTACTTGGTGGCGTCCATCATAGCGGTTTCCTCCTAAACGGTTTGCAGAAAACGGGATACGAAAAAGGCCCTCGTCTTTCAAGGCGAAAAGCCCTGAGAGACGAGAGCCTGTAAATTCCTACAAGGCGGCCCGTGGTACCACTCTCTTTGCCGCAGATGATGCGGCCACTCGACACGATCAGCGCGCGGCGCGAATCGCTGCCCCTGTAACGGTGGGCGTCCGTCAAAGCCTAATTGGGAATGGCCGTTCAGCTCTGCTGCTCAGGGGCCAGTAGCCGGAAGCACCCGCGCCGCCTTACACCACCCGGCGGCTCTCTGCAAGCGGGACGATCGTCCGATTTCTCCCCGTCAACGCATGTACGTCTATAAAAACTGGGTTTATTGTACCATGCTGCGCCGGTGAAGTCAAGAGCTTTTTTACACAGTGCACAGGCGGGGGCGCAAAACGCAGCGCGCCCAGCCCATAGCAAATTTGCTATTTACAGGATATATCGAATATGCTATACTTAAAATACAGCAAAGGAGATGAGCAGATGCCGACAATTTCCATGTTCCGGGGCATCGCTGAAAATGCTTTTGGGCTGGGCAGCCTTCCATCAGGAGGAACTGCGGGAGAACTGGGAGCTTGCAAGGCAGCAGCAGGAACTGTTCGCGATCGAGCCGCTGCGCTGAGCGGCGTTTTCGGGAGGTGATACCATGGCGAACACCATTGAATACTATCTTGCCAAGGGCTTTGACCGCAGGACGGCGGAATACTTCGCAGGCGGCAGGAAAAAAATCGTCGGGGTCGTCGCCAACAACGATTTCACCCTGACCATCAGCTTCGACAACGGCGAGCGGCGGCTGTACGACGCGCGCCCCCTGCTGAAAAAAGGCACGGTGTTTGAGCCCTTCGCCAAGCTGGAAAATTTCCGCCGCGTCTATGTGGACGACACCCACTGCATCGCGTGGGACATCGACCCGAACGTCGACAGCAGCAAGGTCTGGAGCAATAAAGTCGACCTCAGCCCGGACGGCTGCTACCTGGACAGTATACCGATCGGGGGTGCGCCCTGTGCCGGATAATTGCGCCGCCATCATCGACAAGCTGATCGAACAGCGGCGACGCCAGGGTATGACGCAGAAGGAATTGGCCCAAGCCGCCAGCCTTACCCAACCCGTCATCGCGCGCTTCGAGAGCAAGAAAACGGTCCCCCAGCTCGACACCCTTTTGAAGGTCGCCGCCGCCCTGGGCTGCGGCCTCGAGGTCGTCCGCATCACAAAAGGATCATGAGCCGCAGGCCCGCCGGGGATGTTGACCCGGCGGGCCTTTTGTATGCGGGCAGCCCCTGCCGCCCGCCCCAATTTGTAAAGTTTGCATTAAAACGCCCCCGCCCTGCTTGCATGTTGCGGGCGGTTTGTTGTACTATTATAGAAGATAGAGTAGAATTGCGTGCCTGTGCGCAAAAGCTCAAAAAATTGAAGGAAAGTGAAGGTGGTTTTCTATGGATGAGCCTTTTGTCAGCTTTACCGACGTGTCGAAGTATTACCAGACCGGCAGCGTCCGGGTGGCCGCGGCAGACCACATGACCTTCCACGTCAACAAGGGGGAGTTCTGCATCATCGTCGGGCCTTCCGGCGCGGGCAAGACCACCCTGCTGAACATGCTGGGCGGCATGGACCGCTGCGACGAGGGCCGCATCGTCCTGGACGGGGCCGAGGTCAGCCGCTTTGACGAAAAGGAGCTGACCGCCTACCGGCGCTACGACGTGGGCTTCGTGTTCCAGTTCTATAATCTGGTGCAGAATCTGACCGCCCTTGAAAACGTCGAGCTGGCCATCGAGATCTGCAAAAACCCCCTCGACCCCGCCGAGACGCTGCGCAGCGTGGGGCTGGGCCAACGGCTGAACAACTTCCCCGCGCAGCTGTCGGGCGGCGAGCAGCAGCGCGTGGCCATCGCGCGGGCGCTGGCCAAAAACCCCAAGATATTGCTCTGCGACGAGCCCACCGGCGCGCTGGATTACAAGACCGGCAAGTCCGTGCTGGCCCTGTTGCAGGATACCTGCCGCAGGACGGGGCGCACCGTCATCGTCATCACCCACAATTCGGCCCTGACCGGCATGGCCGACCGGATCGTGCAGGTGCGCAGCGGCCAGATCATCTCGAACGAGGTGAACGAACACCCCGTCCCGGTGGAAGAGATCGAGTGGTGAGCAGCAGTGAAAAAGACCTATCGCAAAAATATGTGGCGGGAGCTTGCCGCCAACAAAAGCCGCTTCGCCTCGGTGTTCGGCATCGTGCTGCTGGGGGTCATGATGCTGTCCGGCCTGCTCAGCGTCGGGCCGGGCATGCGCCGCGCCGGCCAGGCCTGGTACAGTGGCCAGAACGTCTTTGACCTGCGGGTGCTGTCCACCCTGGGCCTGAGCGAAGAGGACATCAGCGCCATCGCCGCCACCGAAGGCGTCGCGGCCGTCATGCCGGTCAAGCAGGTGGACTGCGAGGGCAGCTTCCGCGGCGGCAGCACCCTGGCGGTGCGCGTGCAGCAGCTGCCCGTCTACCCTGCCCTGGCTGAAAAAAGCAACATGAACCGCCTGGTGCTGGCTTCGGGCCGCCTGCCCGAGGCCCCCGGCGAGTGCGCCGTGCAGGTGCTGGATACCGGCGCGGCCGGCAGCCTGCGCCTGGGCGACGTCATCGAGCTGGACGCTGAATCCGCCGGGGACGCCGGCGGCCTGGAGGAGACGGCCCTGACCGTCGTGGGCTTCGTGAAGGACCCGCTGTACTTCTCGAACGAGACCGAGAGCACCACCGCCGGCAACGGCGCGCTGGGCCTGGCCGCCTACGTGCCGGACGGCAGCCTGAGCATGGACTACTATGCCGCCTGCTACATCAAGGCCGCCGGCGCGGAAGCCTACGACAACTACTCCGACGAATACCAGGCCGCGGTGGACGCCGTGGCCGAGCGCCTCGACGCCATCGCGCCCGAACGGGCCGAGGCCCGCCGGGAGAGCCTGATCACGGACGCGCGCCAGCAGCTGGCGGACGCCGAGGCCGAGTTTGCCCGGCAGGAGGCGGACGCCCAGGCCCAGCTGGCCGAGGCCGAAGCGCAGCTGGCGGACGCCAAGGCCCAGCTGGACGCCGGCGAAGCCGAGTACCAGAGCGGCGCGGACCAGCTGGAAGAGCAGAAGGCCGCCCTGCCCGGCACGATGGCCAGCGGCGCGGACCAGCTGGTCGACGCGCAGCGCCAGGTGCTGGAATTTGAGGCGCAGCTGGAGCAGATCAAACAGCTGGTCACCCTCAAAAGCGTGGCCGACCCCATGCTGGGCTACGCCGAGGATATCCTGCACAACGCCGAGACCGCCCTGGAAGAGGCCGAGCCCGACGACATCAACTACGTCGAGCTGCGGGACCTGCTGGCCCGGGCCCAGGCGCTGTACGACTCCACCTACGACCAGCTGGCCAGTTATCAGGCCCAACTGGACGAGGGCAAGCGCCAGATGTACGCCCAGGGCCTGATCTCCGCGCCGGACCTGTCAAACGAGCAGCTGGTGACCGAGGCCGAAGCCGCCCTGCGCAACATGAAGCTGCAGGTGCTGGAAGGCCAGCTGGCCCTGAACACCGGCAACGCCGAGGCCTTTACCGCCTTCGACGCCGCCGAGGCACAGCTGGAGGCCGCCCGCGCCCAGCTGGACGAGTGCTGGGCCGAGTACAACGAGGGCGCGGCGCAGTTCGCCGAAGAGAAGGCCAAGGCCGAGGCGCAGCTGGCCGACGCCCGCGCCCAGCTGAACGACGCCGCCGAGCAGGTGGACGACATCGCCGCGGCCGAGTGGTATGTGCTCGACCGGGACAGCATCGTCTCCATCGTCTTCTATGAGCAGAACGCCGACCGCATCGAGTCCATCGCCCGGGTGTTCCCCATCTTCTTCTTCCTGGTGGCGGCGCTGGTGGCCAGCACCACCATGACCCGCATGGTGGAGGAGAACCGCACCCAGATGGGCACCTTCAAGGCCCTGGGCTACACCGACCGGGAGATCACCGCCAAGTACATGGTCTACGGCTGCGCCGCCGGCATGCTGGGCTGCATAGCCGGCATGGGCCTGGGCTTCTACGGGCTGCCGGCCGTCATCTGGTGGGCCTATTCCACCGTGTTCGACCTGCCCACCTTCAAGCTGGCGGTATACCCGGGCCTTGCGGCGCTGAGCGTCGCCGTCAGCATCGGCGTGGTGGGCCTGACCACGCTGGCGGCCTGCCGCGTCTCGCTGAAAGAAAAGCCCGCGGCCCTGCTGCTGCCCCGCGCGCCTGCGGCCGGCAAGCGCATCTTCCTCGAGCGCTTCGGCCCGCTGTGGCGGCGCATGAGCTTTTCGCAAAAGACCACCGCGCGCAACATGTTCCGCTATAAAAAGCGCTTTTACATGACCGTGCTGGGCGTGGCGGGCTGCACCGCGCTGCTGCTGATCGGCTTCGGCCTGCAGGACTCCATCGTCGAGATCGTCGCGCGGCAGTACGGCGCCATCCAGAAGGCGGACCTGAGCATCTCGCTGTCCAGCGACAAGGCCCTGACGCTGGAGGGCGGCCTGCGCGACACCCTGGCCGCCCGCGACGAGGTGGAAAGCTGGGGCGCGTTCTACACCCGCACCGTGCCGGTCAGCGCCAATAAGGAGGGCGACGGCGAGCTGAGCGTCACCCTGGTGGCCGCGGACGGCCCCCAGAAGGTCAGCGAATACTTCACCCTGCGCAGCCCCACCGGCGGCGAGCTGCCCTTCATCGACGGCAGCGTGGTGCTCAGCGCCAAGACCGCCGAGGAGCTGGGCGTCGCGGCCGGCGACAGCGTCTGGGTGCAGGGCACCGACGGCAGCCGCGTGGAGGTCAAGCTGACCGGCGTGACCCAGAACTACCTGGGCGCGTACCTCTACGTGACCGAGAACACCCTTTCGCGCCTGGTGGCCGACCCGGCCCCCAACACCGTCTACGCCCGCACCAGCTGCGAGACCGACACCGAGCGCGAAACCCTCAGCACCATCCTGCTGGGCTGCAACTATGTGTCGGGCACGGCCTTCACGGCCGACGCGGCCGCCATGTACGACAGCACCATCACCTGCATCAACTACGTGGTGCTGCTGATCATCGCCTGCGCGGCGGCGCTGGCTGCGGTGGTGCTGTACAACCTGATCAGCGTGAACATCGGCGAGCGCAAGAAGGAGCTGGCCACCATCAAGGTTCTGGGCTTCTTCGACAAAGAGGTGTACCGCTACATCTTCCGCGAGATCGAGCTGCTGAGCGTCATCGGCGCGGCGCTGGGCCTGGCGGTGGGCGTGCCGCTGCACCAGTTCGTCATACGCACCGTCGAGTCGGAGCAGATGATGTTCATCCGCATGCTGGAGCCCACCAGCTACCTGTACAGCGTGGCGCTGACGCTGCTGTTCACGGTGGCGGTCTGCCGCCTGATGCGCCGCCAGGTGCGCGCCATCAGCATGGTGGAAAGCATGAAAGCGCCCGAATGATCGAATCCCACCCGCCGCCCTGTTAAGGTGGCCGCCCCTGTTTCCCCCTCAGTCAGCTTCGCTGACAGCTCCCCCGCACGCGTGGGAGCCTATAATGTAGGGATTTTGAATAAGCACGCCAAAAGGCCCTGTCCTTACCCCATATGTTTGGGATAAAGACAGGGCCTATTTATTTTAAATCCATTCCTTATAGCCTCCCACGCGTGCGGGGGATGTGCCGCCGTAGGCGGCGGAGAAGGAAAACCTGCGGTGACACCCCCTTTTTCAGGCCCGGGCATAGTTTACAAAAGATTCATAGATTCAAAACAGTTTGTGTATAAATCTTTGGTATCCTATAGTCACAGGAACGGCGGGGCCGCAACCGCCCCCTGTAACACATGATTCCTCCTCATACCAAACCGAATACCGCAAACATGAAAGCCGCCCCGTACAGCCGCAAGTATGGGGCGGCTTCGGCGTTCACAGTTTTTTAAATTGTAATACTCTTTCTTTTATGTTATACTGATAAAGAGTTTCGTTCTTGCCTGCCGCGCGGCGACGCGGCGGCGGGCTTCACAATATGCAAAGGGAGGCTTTGGAATGTCTTATAAACCCAAAATGACCTATAAAGGCAAGCCCCTCGTCCGCAAGGACAACGAGCTGTACTACGGCTGGATGACCGACCCCTACGTGCT
>CALXGZ010000149.1 GCA_944387975.1 uncultured Faecalibacterium sp. | reverse complement strand
TTGTTAGTGCGCCGGGGTGAAATCGCCGGGCGATACCCAGCCGCCCTGGGCCAGCACCTGCCGCATGATCTGCAGCACGCCCTGGTCCCAGTGGGGCGGCGCCAGGAAGGCCACCCGCGCCCGCAGGTCCCGGCTGCCGTTGGTCATCAAAAAGCCGTACTTGGCGCAGCAGAGCATCTCGGCGTCGTTGTAGGTGTCGCCGAAGGCCATCAGGTTGGCGTTCTGCAGCCCCAGGCTGCGGCCCAGCGCCCGCAGCGCCGCGCCCTTATCCACGCCGCGGTTCATGATATCCACCCAGTTGGCCCCCGCCACCGCCACCGAGAAGCGCCCGGCGTACCATTTGCCGTAGCGCTTGTCGTAGGCGGCCTGGGCGTCGCCCCGGGGCAGGTACACGGTGTACTTGTCGGCGGGCACGTCCAGGGCGGTCAGGTCGTCCACGTAGGTGACGCGGGTGTAGAACTGCGCCAGCACCCGGGCGTAGCGCTCGTACTGGCGCTCGACATAGGCGCTGTCCAGCCCGCACAGCACGCCCACGTCCCCCGCCTCGCGGGTGGCGGCGGCCATCTCGCGGTAGTCGGCCGTGGGCATGCGGGACTGGTAGATATCCCGGCCGCGCCAGCGGATCGCGCCGCCGTTGTCGCCGATCAGCGCGATGCGGTCCCGCAGGCCGGGGAACATGGCCTCGAGGGTATACAGGGGCCGGCCGCTGGCGGCGGCAAAGTAGATGCCCTCCTCTTCCAGCGCCTGCACCAGCTCGGCAAAGCCGCTGGGCAGCCGGCCGTTTTCATCCAGCAGGGTGTAGTCCATATCCGAGGCGATCAGCCCGATGCGGTCCCGCTCCATACGCGCAGCCCCTTCCCGAAAATCACGAATGTCGCACTTCTAAACCGTCCAGGCCGTCCGGCGCCGGGCCGGTCCCCCCTGGAAGTTATCAGCCCATGTAGCTGATGTTCAGATCGACGCCGCTGCTGCTGACGCCGCTCAGCTTGCCGGTGCAGCTGCCCTGCCACATATCGCAGTCCATGCTGGGGCCGCTGATGCCGTAGTGGGCGTTCCAGATGCGGTAGCCCTTCAGCGCCGGCAGCTCCAGATGGTTCTGGAACCAGCTGGTGGAGGCGTAGACACCCGGCTCGTAGCCGTATTTTTTCAGCTCCTCGCAGAAGGCCACGGCGCAGGCGGTGCGCTCGGCCTTGGTCAGGTTGTCGGCGCGGCCGGTGTGGGCGCTGGTGCTGTATTCGCTGTCGAAGTAGACGGGGTAGTCCAGGCTGCGGCCGTTCAGCACATAGGCGCAGGCAAAGGCCTCCTCGCGGGCCTCGTCCTCATTGATGGCCTGGCTGAAGATGTACACGCCGGTCTTCAGGCCCGCGGCCTTCGCCCCGGCCAGGTGGCTCTCAAACATCGAGTCCAGCACCAGGGCCCCGGTCTCGTAGCCGCGGTAGCCGATGCGGATGATCGCGAAGGACGCGCCCGCCTGCTTGACCTTGTTCCAGTCCACCTTCTGCTGGTAGCGCGACACGTCGATGCCGAAGGTGACGTTGTCCTGGCGCACGCCGTTCGCGTCGAAGTAGTAGATCTTGTCGTCGATGGTCTGCAGGCCGGTCACCCGCTCGTGGGTGGCGGGGTCATAGTAATAGGTCTTGTTGCCCTCGGTGCGCCAGCCGGAATAGGCCGGGGCCTCCTTCTTCGGGAAGAAGAGCCGGTACAGCCAGTTGAAGAACCAGCTCAGGCAGTTCTCCTCCTCCCAATCGATGCTCTGGCTCTCCAGCGTGGCGGTGAACTCGTCCGGCGTCAGCGTGATGCGGCCGTCCGCGTCGGGCGCGACGGTGGTCGCCTCGTAGCGGGCGGCCAGCGGGTCCTCGGCGGCGGTAGCCTCGGTCATCGCTGCAAAGCCGGCAAAGCCGTTCTCCTCCTGATAGGCGGTATAGGCGTCCCGCGGCTGCACCCACAGCGCCTCGGGCTCCAGCGCGGCGGCCGCAGTTCCCGCGGCCCCCGTCGCCGTAAGGGTCAGGGCAATGGCCGCCGACGCGATGCGCCGGCCCAGATCGCGGCCCCCTCCCGGTCGTTTTGAAAATAAGGTCGAAATCTTGCGTTTCATTCCGTCTCCCTCAGCCTCCGTACATCCAGATTTTTGTGTTCTAAGTATACACCAGGATGCGCTCTGCCGTCAATCTTGAAAGGCGTCTATCCCGGCGCGCCGGCCCTCCCCTGCCGGGCCGGACGGGGGCCCGGGGCAGAGTTCCGCTGCAAGTAACACGTCCCAGCCGCCAGAAACATTGCACGTTCCGGCGGCAATTCCTGTCAAAACGCCCAAAATGCGCCCGGCGTCTTGCTGTCTTGACAGGTGTATGGTATACTGTGGGCCACCTGCAAAATTTATCCGGGGCGCACAGGCCCCTTTGCGCAGAAAGGCGGCACCTACCATGGAACATGTGAAAGAATTTTTAAAACGCAAGGATATCGTCATCACCCCGCAGCGCTACCTGATCGACGCGCTGGGCGCGATGGCCCAGGGCCTTTTCGCCAGTTTGCTGATCGGCACCATCCTCAAGACGCTGGGCCAGCAGGCCGGCGTCGAGATGCTGGTGACCATCGGGGACTACGCCTCGGCCATGAGCGGCCCGGCCATGGCCTGCGCCATCGGCTACGCGCTGCACGCGCCCAGCTTCGTGCTGTTCAGCCTGGTGACGGTGGGCTGGGCCTCCAACGCGTTGGGCGGCGCGGGCGGCCCGCTGGCGGTGCTGCTGATCGCCATCATCGCCGCCGAGCTGGGCAAGGCCGTCAGCAAGGAGACGAAGGTCGACCTGCTGGTCACCCCGCTGGTGACCATCTTTTCGGGCGTGGGGCTGGCGCTGCTGATCGCGGCCCCCATCGGCGCGGCCGCCAGCCGCGTGGGCACGCTGATCATGTGGGCCACCGAGCAGTCGCCCTTCGTGATGGGGGTGCTGGTGTCGGTCATCGTGGGGGTGGCCCTCACACTGCCCATCTCCTCGGCGGCCATCTGCGCGGCGCTGGGCCTGACGGGCCTGGCGGGCGGCGCGGCCGTGGCCGGCTGCTGCGCCCAGATGGTGGGCTTCGCGGTGATGAGCTATAAGGAGAACGGCGTCGGCGGCCTGGTCAGCCAGGGCCTGGGCACCAGTATGCTGCAGATGGGCAACATCGTCCGCAACCCCCGCATCTGGATCGCCCCCACGCTGGCCAGCGCCATCACCGGGCCCATGGCCACCTGCCTGTTCCGCTTCGAGATGAACGGCGCGGCCGTCTCCTCCGGCATGGGCACCTGCGGCCTGGTGGGGCCCATCGGGGTCTACACCGGCTGGCTGAGCGACATCGCCGCCGGCGCGAAGGCCGCCGTCACCCCCCTGGACTGGGCCGGCATGGCGCTGCTGTGCTTCGTGCTGCCCGCGGTGCTGAGCGTGCTCTTCTGCGAGGTCGAGCGCCGCCTGGGCTGGATCAAGCCCGGCGACCTCAAGCTGGATTAAACGCGCCTTTTTGTTCGATCGCCCGGCTTCGGCCGGGTTTTTTCACACTTTTGACACAAACACGCAGGATTTTCGTATTATTCACAAAAAATTCATAAGCGCCTCATAATCCGTCTCTATTTTTCTGGTACAAATGCAGTGGGCGCGCCCCTGCCGCCCCAGCGCAGAAATTTTACCCGCCGGACGGCAAAAAACATCTGGTCAATTTACGCGGAATATGCTATACTTGCTGTGTCCGCAATTTGGCCGGCGCCGGGCCCTGCCCCGCCCGGTACAGGCAGGGCGCAACAATGCAGTCAACGCAGCCGGACGCAGAGCCGGCCAGGAGACGGAAAGGAATCGTGTATACATGAAGATCGGATTAACCGAGCTGATCGTCGTTGTGATCGTCGCGTTCGTGTTCATCGGGCCCAACCAGCTGCCGGAATATGCGCGCAAGCTGGGCAAGATGCTGCGCGAGCTGCGCAAGTACACCAGCACGGCGTCCAAGGATATCCAGGAGAACATCGTGGAGCCGCTCAATGAGATCCAGCAGCCCCTGAAGGAGGCCATCTCCCCCCTGACCGATATCAAGAAGGATATCGACAACAGCGTCAAGGATGTGACCAAGAGCTTCACCGGCATTGGCAAGGCCAGCAAGGAAGAGGCCGCCAAGGCCGCCGCGGAGGAGCCCGTGGAGGAGCTGGAAGAGCTGACCGAAGAGGCCCCTGCCGCCGCGCTGGAAGCCGCCCCTGAAAAGGACGCCGCCGCCGGGACAGCGCCCCAGGCCGCGCCCGTAGCTGAGCCCGCCGCCGCGCCTGCGGCCGAAGAGGCCCCCGCCGCCGAGGCAGCCGCCGAAGCCGCCCCCGCCCCCGCAGCCGAAGCCGCGGAGGACGCCGGCAAGACCGCCGCGGTCTAAACCCAAGCCGCAAGCCGCGCGCGCGGCTGTGTAGAGTAGAGAGACCCGGGCCCCCAAAGCCGCCCGGCAAAGCAAAAGGAGAAATAGATTATGCGTATCGGTACCACTGAATTACTTATGATCCTGGTCGTCGTCCTGATCATCTTTGGACCCAAGAACCTGCCGAAGCTGGGCAAGATGTTCGGCAAGACCATGAAGGGCTTCAAGGAAGGCATCGACGAGGACGAGGACGATACCTCCGCCAAGAAGGCCGAGACCAAGAGCGAGACCAGCAGCAAGAGCAACGAGGAGTAATTTGTGGCCACGAAAACTAAGCACAGAAAAGGCGCTGAGGTGATGGATGCCGGCGGCAGCATGACACTGGGCGGCCACCTGAGAGAGCTGCGCAACCGCGTGGTGATCTGTGCGGTCATCTACTTCGTGGCAGCGGTCGGCTTCCTGGCCATCGCCGCCGATCTGATCAACTTCCTTACGGCCATTGCCGACGGGGTGTACAACTTCATCTCCATCGACCCGCAGGAAAAGCTGATCCAGTATTTCCGGGTGGCCCTGATCGCGGCGCTGATCGTCGATATCCCCTTCATCGCCTACCATATCTTCGCCTTCGCGAAACCTGGCCTGAAAAAGAGCGAGAGCTTCTTCTTCGGCCTGGTGCTGGTGATGGGCCTGGGCCTGTTCATCGTGGGCGTACTGTTCGCCTACTTTGTCTCCCTGCCCTTCATGCTCAACTTCATGGGCACCCTCGAAGGCGCGGATTATATCGTACAAACCACCAGTATCGCCAGCTACGTCAGCTTCTGCATCACGATCTTTTTGATCTTTGGCGCAGTCTTCGAGATGCCGCTGGTGGTCATCATCCTGTCCCGCATGGGCATCGTCAGCCCCACGCTGATGAAAAAAGCCCGCGGCGTAATGATCGTCCTGATCTTCTTTGTGGCGGCGGTCATCACCCCGCCCGACATCATCTCCCAGACCATGGTCGCGCTGCCCATGTGCCTTTTGTACGCCATCAGCACCGTATTGTGCAAGATCTTCTACAAAAAGCACGAGGAATCGGAAGAAGACGACGAGGACGACGAGGACGGGGACGAAGAGGATTGATCGCCCCCTTCCCCCAAGCGCAACAAGACCCGGGCCGTATACGCGGTCCGGGTCGTTTTTTGTGATCGGGTCATTTGCGCGGTTTTACGGCGCGCTGCGCCGCCGCGCGGCCGGCCACCAGGCCGGAGCCGAAGGCCCAGTGCAGGTTGAAGCCGCCGCAGCTGCCGGCGCAGTCCAGCGTTTCGCCCACAAAGTACAGCCCCGGCTTGCCCTTGAGCTGGAAGTCGGGCTCCACCTCGTCCAGCGCAAGGCCGCCGCCGGTGGTCTGGGCCTGCTTCCAGCCGCAGAGGGCGACGTCCGCAAAGCGCCAGTTCTTGCAGGTGTGGGCCAGCTTGTGCCAGTCGCCGGCCTCCAGCCTGTCGCGCGCCCGGCCGTCCAGGCCCGCCGCGGTCCACAGGGCCGCGCCCAGGCGGGCGTCCAGCAGGCCCTGCCACAGGCCGGCTTCTTCGGGCAGGGCGACGGCGCGCCCGGCCAGCAGGTCCGCCAGGGCCCCCACCTCCCACTGGGGGAAGAGGTCGAGCGTCACGGCCGGGGCCGCGGGGCCACGCTCGGGGGCCAGCAGCCCCGACAGCTGCATCACGCAGATGCCGGACAGGCCGTAGTCGGCGAACTGGATCTCCCCTTCTTCCCGCGCCAGCAGGGTCTCGCCGTCCCACAGGGCGGCGGCGCCGCGGGCGCGCAGGCCGGCCAGGCGCTTCATCATAGCGGGCTCGCCGCAGCTCAGCGGGGTCAGGCAGGGGTACGCCGGCTCGACCCGGCCGCCGAAGCGGCGCACCATCGCCGCGCCAAAGCCCCGCGTGCCGAACTGCGGCCCCGCGCTGCCGCCCAGGGCGCAGATGACCTGATTGGCCACCAGCAGCGGGCGGCGGCCGTTCTCTTCCACCTGGACGGCGTAGCCCTTGCGCCCCTTGGCGCCCATGCCGATCACGCGGCAATAGCTGTGCACGTCCACGCCCAGCAGCTCCAGCCAGGCGCGCAGCAGGCCGTTCACGTCGGCGGCCTGGTTCGAATAGGGGTACAGCCGCCCGGCCTCGTCCGCGCGGTGCACCAGGCCCAGCGCCTCCCACCAGGCGGCCAGGCCCGCCGTCTCGATGGCGTCCAGCAGCCTTTGCAGGGCCTCGGGCGCAGCGGTGAAGTAGCGCGCGGCCTCGCCGCTGGCAAGGTTGTCGTAGTTGCAGCGGCCGTTGCCGGTGGCCAGCAGCTTTTTGCCCGGCTCGGGGTTCTGGTCCACCAGGGTGACGTGCACCCACTTGCCGCCGGTCTGGGCCGCCGCGATGGCGGCCGCCATGCCCGACGCGCCCGCGCCCAGGATCAAGATCTCTTGCATCGTGTACGTCCTTTCGCATTGGGGCCCGCGGTCACCACTTGGTCTTGGTCTCCACCACGCGGCCGGCGATGTGCAGCTGGTTCAGGTCCTCGCCTTTGATGACCAGCTCGCTGTAATTGGGGTTGAAGGGCTGCAAGATTACGCTGTTGCCCCGCTGGATGTAGCGCTTGAGGGTGCCCTCGCCCTCGTCGCCGTAGATGATGACGCCGAGGTCCCCGCTTTCCAGCGTGTCCTGGCGGTGCACCAGGGCCAGGTCGCCGTCCTGGATGCGGGGCTCCATGCTGTCGCCGCGCACCACCAGATAGAAGTAGTTGGCCGGGTCCTTGACGCGGGCGTACTCCTTGCCGTAGTCCTCTTCAAAGGCCAGCGCGCCGTAGCCCGCCTTGACGGTGCCGATGACGGGGATCAAGCTTTCGGCATAGCCGCCGAAAAAGCGGCTCTCAGTCTCCGACAGGCCGCTGGCGGGGCGGTACAGCCCCAATAAATAGTCGGCGGTGGTGCCCAGGATACCGGCGATGCGCGCCACGGTGGCGGGGTCGGGCGAGGACTTCCCGCTCTCCCACTTGCCGACAGCCTGCTGGGTCACGCCCAGGCGGGCGGCCAGCTCGGCCTGGCTGATGCCCTGCCGTTTGCGGCACTGCTTGAGCAGCTCAGAAAATGTCATCGAAAACGCCCCTTTGCAAAACGGCATACTGCCGGTTATTTGTTGTTCCTATTATACAACCAAAAAGTGTCCCTGTAAAGGCTATTTTTGCAAAAAGGTGAAGAAAAGTTGTATTTCCTCTTGACACGGACGCGCTTTTGGTTTATGATAGAGGCACAGAAACAACTTGTAGTTGTCGCTCGAACGTATGGCTGTGCCGAGGAGGTCCCGTCTCATGAAGTGTCTGGTTTGGAAGTGCTGCATCCTTGCCCTTGCGCTGGCTGTGCTGCTGGCCCTGGGCGCCTTTGCCGAGGGGACCATCGGCCTGCCGTCGGCGGCCGCCTGCTGCCTGCTGGGCTGCCGCGCCATGCGGGCCGCCTGGCGCGCCGCGCAGTACGCCGAGCGCCGGGCAGCGCGCCGCGCAGCGGCCCGCCCCGCCTCCGCCCGCCCTGCCGCGGGCCGGCCCGGCGAGCGCCGCGAGCCGCTGCGCGTGGCCTGAACTTCGCTTTGCCCACAGCGCACGGGCGGGCCTTTCTCCGTCACCCGCCCCGCGCGCCGTGTGTGCATATCAAGAGAAATACCCCGCCGGCTTACCGTGCGCGATGCACAGGGCCGGCGGGGTATTTCTGTGTTATCTCAGGAGGAGATAAGCGTGGGGTGGATCACAGGCCGAGCCAGCCGCGGACGGCGGTCCAGGCTTCCTCGACGAGGGTGGGGCCGGCGGGGGCTTCGGCGGCAGCGCCGCCGGCAGCCGCGCCCGCAGCGGCCGTGCCGGTGACCTCCAGGCTGATGTTGCTGAAGGTCACGTTGCAGTTGCGGGAGACGTAGAAGCCGACATAGATGTAGTCGGCATCCACGGCGGTCAGCGGGTAGTCGAAGCCGGCCGAAGCGGGGGCGTTCTCACCGTAGGTGACGGTGTAGCCGTCGGCGGAGCCCACGATGGACAGCTCGAGGCTGTCGCCCGCGGTGTAGACGTGGGTGGCGGCGGGGGCGTTGTACAGCTCGCCGCTCTTGCGGCCGAAGCCGGCGAATGCGCCCTGGTTGCGGGTGCCCGCGGCCACGTAGTCGCCCATGGTCTCGGCCACGTAGGTGTCGATGTACAGGTCGTCGCGGGCCATCAGGCCGAAGGAGACCTGGTTGTTGGCGGCCATGCTGTTGACGGTGGCGGTGGCCGTCAGCTTGAAGGTGGAGCC
>CALXGZ010000148.1 GCA_944387975.1 uncultured Faecalibacterium sp. | reverse complement strand
GCCCATCGACGCGCTGGTGAACAGCTTCGGCTATTCCTCCCTGTAACCCTGCGACTATCCCCGGACCGCGGCCTGCTTTCCCCTCTCAGCAGCCGCGGTCTTTTTGCGCGCAAAAATGCCCCCGGCGACCGGGGGCTGTGTTGTGAGGGTATTATGCAATGGTGATCTGCGCCGCGAAGACCCAGTAGACCGTGCCGTCGGCCGTTTTTGCCTTTGTGCCGCTTACGCTGTAGCTTGTGCGGATCGCACCGTTCGTCAGATCGCCCAGCTTGCCGACAACGCCATCCACCGCCAGGACCAGGGTGGCTGCGTATTTTTCAGGCGTATTGATGGGCGCCATGTCTCTTACATAGCTTGCATTCGCGCCGATCTGCCCCGCCAGAGAGCCGGCCCCTTCATTGGTGCTCAGCCGGTCTGCTTCAATATACGACGTCAAACCAAACGTGACATTGGGGCCTACGATCAGCCCGTTCAGCAGCTGATTCAGCAGGCTGCCCATGATATCCTGCGGACGCCAGCGCATCTCTGTCATCACGCTGCCCGCGAAGGTGTTCGGCGAGCCGGTCTCGACCACTTTCTTGGCTGCGTTGCGCACAGCAACATTCAGGCTCGAGTCGGTCTCAACTTTAATGTCGGCCTCTTTCAGCAGGCTGTTGACCTGGCTCGTGCTTACAGAGCCGCTCACGCCATTGCCCCCGCCGCCTCCACAGGCGGTCAGCATGCTGACCGACAGCACCGCGGCCATGACAAGGGCCAAAATTTTCTTGCATTTCATCGATGCACACCTCTTTTCCATTTTGCTGTACAAGTCCGGCCCGGTAGCGGCCGTATTTTGTTTAAAAATACCATAAATGGGTAATCTTGTCAACAACGGAACTTCGGTTTGTGTAAAAAATGTGATAAAAAGCCCCGGCGGCTGGAGGGAGGCGAGCCGCCGGGGTCAAACTATAAAAAAATCAGCGTTTCACAGGGTAACTGCAATGAACAGATAGCAGGGGACGCCGTCCGCCGTCGTCGCATCTGCAATCGCTATGGCAAACTTCGGGCCATACCCAGCTTCAGAAAGCTTCCGAATCGTACCAGCGGCAAAACTTTCCGCGGTGACAGAATTTGCCGCGAGATTCTCCTGCGCCACAAGCTGACAAGCGCCCATCATATCCTGCGGGAGGTTGTCCACAAGCACACCGCCCGCAAGCGCCGTTGCAATCGTGGCGTAATTCTCGTCCTTGATCGCCGCCGCCATCTGTTTGGCCGCGACCGTTGCCACAAGAGACGTACTGACGTCGGCCTCATAGCCAGCCTCCGCAAGGATTTCTTCCACTTCCCCACGGTCGATAGAGACGGCATTTCCGCCGCCTCCGCAGGCGGTCAGCATGCTTACGGCCATCACAGCGGCGAGGGCCAGGGCCATCAGTTTTTTCATCTTCATCAATGCGCACCTCTTTTCTGTTTCGCCGTACAATTTATGCTGCAATCACCATATAGATTAAACGTTGCATGCCGTCTTTTGTCGTGGCTTCTATCGCGCCCACATAGAAAATGCGGTTCATAGATTTGGCTTCATACTGTATGATTTCTTCTGCCACCTTGGTGTTGACATCGATTGAGGAGCCAGAATAGACGGAGCTATAATTACGCGGTATGTTAGCGGTACTTGCTCGAACCAAGTTAGCGACATCGTTAAATTTAAGATCTGCCGCGTTTTTCGTCGCGACAAAGGCTTTTGCAGCTTCCAGCCCTTTGTTGATCTCAGGCGCTTCCTTGACCGTTAGATCGCTCACAGAAGCACTGACGATGCGATTGATCTTATCCACATCGATCGCCTTTTTGCTTCCGCCGCCAGTGCCGCCGCCACCGCCGCCTCCGCAGGCGGTCAGCATGCTTACGGCCATCACAGCGGCGAGGGCCAGGGCCAGCAGTTTTTTCATCTTCATCGTGTGCCTCCTTGTGTTTTGTGGTTCTATCTCGATCCCGCAGGGGGACGCCGTACCTGGTCCGTAAAAGCGAACAGCCCGGGCCGGGTCCAGAGCCCGGGTGTTCGTTGTGGATATTGTAGCATACTTTTCACATTTTTACCACAAATCTGTCATATTTTGCCTGTTTCATGTCATAACTTGCAGGGCGGCCCGGCCTGCCCGGGCAAAAACAACGCCCCCGGCAGAGGGTGGTGTCTCCGCCGGGGGGTCTTTATAACAAGGGGTCCATGATAACATAAAAAGAGGGGGGCCGCCAGTCTCGCGGCCTCAGGATATTTACATGGAGATCATATCACAGTTTTCACAACTTGTCAACATTTTTATCACAAGTTTTTCGCAGGCGCCACTCAAGCGGCGGGCTTGTCCTTGGCGCGGCTGGCGCGGATGTAGGGGTCGTGCCAGTAGCTCCACAGCAGCTGCGCGCACATGAAGCACCAGATCACCGGCTCGCAGAGGATGACGGCGTCGTAGCCGAAGCGCGGGATCAGCAGCAGCATGAAGATGATCTTGCCCACCAGCTCGATGCCGCTGGAGATCAGGGGCAGCACCTTCTGCCCCAGGCTTTGCAGCGCATAGCGGGTGGCCAGCAGCACGCCCAGCACCGAGTAGAAGGGCGCGGTCCAGCACAGGTAGCGCGCGCCGTTGTGCAGCACCACTGCCTCGCTGGAGCCGGACACCAGCTGCACCAGCATGTCCGCGTACAGCCACATCAGGATCGTCATCACCACGGCGGTGCCGAAGCCGAACAGCCAGATCTGGCGCATGCCCTTGCGGATGCGCTCGGGCTTGTCCGCGCCGCGGTTCTGCGAGACGAAGGTGGAGCCCGCCGTCGCCATCGCGATGACCGGCATGTCGGTGAAGGTGAACAGCTTGCGCGCCGCCGTGTGCCCCGCGATGACCAGCGTGCCCAGGCCGTTGATGCCGTACTGCAAAATGACCGACCCGGCCGAGACGATGCTGCTCATCAGGCCCATCGACAGGCCCTGGGTGACCAGCTCGCGGTAGAGGTTCCTTTCAATGGCAAAGTGCTCTTTGCCGGGCACCAGGTGCTTGACGCGCCGCGCGATGGAGAAGATGCACAGCACCACCGACACCGCCTGCGACAGCACGGTGGCCATGGCCGCGCCCTTGACCCCCATGCCGCCGGCCACGAACCAGTAGTCCAGGGCCACGTTCAGGCAGGAGGAGAAGATCAGGAACAGCAGCGGCATCACGCTGTTGCCCACCGCCCGCAGCAGCGCCGCGCACAGGTTGTAGGCGAACATGACCACCACGTACTGCGCGATGGGCCGGATGTAGCTGTAGGCCTCGTCGATGATCTCGGGCGGGGTGTCCAGCGCCTGCAGCAGCGGGTACAGGAACAGCACCCCCGCCGCCGTGATGGCCGCCGAGGCCACCAGCCCGATGATGATGGCGCCGGCCACCGTCTTTTTCACCTTCGTGGCGTCCTCGGCGCCGTAGGCGCGGGCGGTGACGATGGCCAGGCCGTTGCCTATGCCCAGGCCGAAGCCGACCAGCAGCTCGTAGATCGAGCCGCAGGCCCCCACCGCCGCCAGCGAGGTGTCGCCCAGCACGTTGCCCACGATCATCGCGTCGGCCGCGTTGTAGAACTGCTGGAACAGGTTTGAGATAAAAATGGGAATGGCGAAAATAAACAGGTTTTTAAAGATGGGGCCGTGGATCAGGTCCACCTGCCGCCGCCTTGGGGTCTGTATGGTCTCCATTGCGCCTCCGTAACGTCGTCGTGTGGTTTTTGCCGCGCAAAAGCACGGCCTCCGCGCAGCGGAAGCCGTGTTGTTCTGGCCTTTGTTCAGATCTCCTGCGTTTCGAAGCCGGCGGCGGTCAGCACCTGCACGCTGCCAAAGCCCGCGGCCTTGACCTGCGCGGCGGCCCGCTCGTAGCCGAAGGTCAGCCCGTCGGTGGAGTGGGCGTCCGCCGTGATGATCACCTTGCCGCCCATGCCGGCCCACTGCCGCAGCAGCCAGTCGCTGGGGTAAAAGTCGTCGCGGTAGCCGCGGAAGACGGCCCCCGTGTTCACCTCCAGCAGGCAGGCGGCGTCGCGGGCGGCCTCCAGCGCGCCCAGCGCGGCCGCACGGTAGCGGGGGGCCTCCTCGTCGAAGAAGTCCCCGTCGCGGTTCAGCTTCTTGATCAGGTCGATGTGGCCCAGGATGTCGGGCCTGCGGGCGGCCACCTCCGCCACCGCGCGGAAATACGCCTCCGCCGCGGCCAGGCCGTCCCCGCCGAAATCTTCGTCGATGCAGCTGCGCAGGTCCTGCTTGCGGAAGTCGATCTCGTAGTACTTGCCGGTATGGGCCCCGTGCAGGTAGTGCACGCTGCCGATCCAGTAATCGTAGCCGGCCAGCTTGTCGTCCGAGAACTGGTCCCACTCGATGCCGCAGAGGATATCCACCTTGCCCTTATACTCGGCCTTCAGCTTGGCGATGGTGGCCTTGTACAGGGCGGTGCGGCGGGGGCTCATGCAGTATTCCCGGTCGCAGGGGGTATGGCTGTGCCCCGTGAAGCCCAGCGTGGTCAGCCCCTGGGCGCAGGCGGCGGAAGCCATCTCCTGCAGGGTGTTTTTGCCGTCGCACAGCGTCGAGTGGCAGTGGACGCTGGATCTCATGAAGTCTGCCATAACCTTGCTCACTGCATCCTTTCCTGTTTGACCTTATGGTCAATGACATGCCGTTTTTCCAGCTCACGGGTGATGTCCTCCACCGTGATGCCGGCCTCGACCATCAGCACCAGGACGTGGTAGGCCAGGTCCCCGATCTCGTAGACCGTCTCGGCCCTGTCCTCCTTTTCCCCGGCAATAATGACCTCGGTGCACTCTTCGCCCACCTTTTTGAGGATCTTTTCCTTCCCCTTTTCAAACAGGTACGAGGTATAGCTGCCCGGCTGGGGGCTGGCCTTGCGGCCCTCGATCAGGCGGTACAGGCCCTGCCAGCTGAACTGCTTGAGCTCTTCGCTGCAATAGACGGGCTCAAAAAAGCAGCTCTCCGCGCCGGTATGGCAGGCCGGGCCGCTTTTGACCACCTCCACCACCAGCGCGTCGCCGTCGCAGTCCGCGGTGATGGACACCACCCGCTGCACGTTGCCGCTGGTCTCGCCCTTGCGCCACAGCGTCTGGCGGCTGCGGCTCCAAAACACCGTCCGCCCCTCGGCTATGGTCAGCGCCAGGGCCTCGGCGTTCATATACGCCAGGGTCAGCACCTGTTTGGTATAGTGATCCTGCACGATGGCGGGGATCAGGCCCTTGTCGTCAAATTTCAGTTCCATACGCTCTCCTGTCCGTGTGTGGGACATACTAACAGTTTATCTTATTCCGGCCGGATATGCAAGGGGTCACAGGCGCATTTCCACCCCATTTTTTGCAAGATATTCCTTCAGCTCGCGGATGCCGAGCAGTTTCTGGTGGAAAATGCCCGCCGCCAGCCCCGCGTCTATGCCCTTGTGGCGGAACAACTCGAGGAAGTCCTCCTTTTTGCCCGCCCCGCCCGAGGCGATGATGGGCACATCCACCCGGGCGGCCGCCGCGTCCAGCAGCTCGAGGTCGAAGCCGCCGCGCACCCCGTCGGTGTCGATGCTGTTCAGGCACACCTCGCCCGCGCCGTGCCCTGCGCACCAGGCGATCCACTCGAGGGCGTCGCGGCCGGTATCCTCCCGCCCGCCCTTGGCAAAGACGCGGAACTGCCCGCCCACCCGCTTGACGTCGGCGGAGAGCACCACGCACTGGCTGCCGTAGCGCGCCGCCGCCGCCGGGATCAGCGCGGGGTCCCGCAGGGCCCCCGAGTTGACCGACACCTTGTCCGCCCCGCACTTGAGCACGCGGTCGAAGTCCGCGAGGCTGTTGATGCCGCCCCCCACCGTCAGCGGGATGAAGATCTCGGCGGCCACCCGCTTGAGGATATCGGTGAAGAGGGCGCGCCCCTCGTAGCTGGCGGTGATGTCGTAAAAGACCAGCTCGTCCGCGCCGGCGGCGTTGTACATGCGGGCCATGTCCACCGGGTCGGCCATGTCGCGCAGCCCTTCGAAGTTGACCCCCTTGACCACCCGGCCGCCGCGCACGTCCAGGCAGGGAATGATCCGTTTGGTGATCATAGCTTATCCTTTCTTTTCGCAGCGGCGGACGCAGGCGGCCAGGTCCAGCGCGCCGGTGTACAGGCTCTTGCCCAGGATGGCCGCCGCGACGCCCATCTCGTCCAGGGCGTCGAGCTCCTCCATGGCGCTGATGCCGCCGCTGGCCGTCAGCGCAAGGCCCGGCAGCGCCTGGCGGATGCGGCGGTAGAGCGCGAGGTTCGTGCCCTGCATCGCGCCGTCCCTGGCGATGTCGGTGACGATGACGGCCGTGCAGCCGGCGGCGGCCAGGCGGCGGCAGAAGTCAAGGCCGTCCACCCCGCTCGTCTCGCGCCAGCCGTGGATGGCCACCCGGCCGTCCTTGAGGTCGACGCCGACGGCGAGCTTGCCGCCATACTTGCGCAGCATCCGCGCGGTGAAGTCGAAGTCCGTGACGGCCACGCTGCCCAGGATGCAGCGCCCCACCCCCAGGGCGAGGTAGGCCTCGATGCGCGCCTCGGTGCGGATGCCGCCCCCCACCTCGATGTACAGGCCCCCCTGCCGGGCGATGTCCCGCACGGCCTCGAAATTGGCCGGCGCGCCATCCTTCGCGCCGTCCAGGTCCACCAGGTGCAGGCAGGACGCCCCCGCCTGCCGGAAGGCGGCGGCCTGGGCGGCGGGGCTGCCGCCGTAGACGGTCATGCGGCTGTAGTCGCCCTGCGTCAGGCGGACCACCTGCCCGCCCCGCAGGTCAATGGCTGGGAATAGTTTCATGCTCTGTCCCCCTTACAATTCGGCAAAGGCTTTCAGGATGCGCAGGCCGGTGTCGCCGCTCTTTTCGGGGTGGAACTGCGTGCCGTACACCCTGCCCGCCCGCACCACCCCGGTGACCGGGATGGAGTAATCGCTGACGGCGAGGGTGCTTGCGGCGCAGCCCTTGGCGTAATAGCTGTGCACGTAATAGACGTATTCGCCCTCCCGGATGTAGCGGAACAGCGGGTCGTCCTTCAGCAGATGCAGCGCGTTCCAGCCGATCTGGGGTACCTTGAGGGCCGGGTCCGCAAGGTCCGGCGCCAGGGGGCAGACCTGCCCCGGCACCAGGCCCAGGCCCTCGTGCTCGCCGAACTCATAGCTTTTATCAAACAGCAGCTGCATGCCCAGGCAGATGCCCAGCAGGGGCTTTTCGGCCGCGGCGGCCCGCAGCACGGGCGCCAGCCCTGTGGCCCGCAGCTTCGCCATGGCGTCCCCAAAGGCGCCCACCCCGGGCAGAATGACGCGGTCGGCCGCCCGGATGGCGTCGGGCTCGGCGGTGACGGCGGCGTCCAGCCCCAGCTGCCGCAGGCTGGAGCGCAGGCTGAACAGGTTGCCCACCCCGTAATCGATCACAGCGATCATACCAGCAGTCCTTTCGTTGAGGGGATCTCGTCCCGGTGTGCCTGGTCGACGCGGACGGCCGCGGCCAGGGCCCGGGCCATCCCTTTCCAGCAGGCTTCGAGGATGTGGTGGCTGTTCTCCCCGGCGAACTGGACGAAGTGCAGCGTCGCCGGGACGCTGCGGGCAAAGCCCAGCCAGAACTCCTTGGCGCACTCGACGTCGAAGTCGCCCACCTTCCCGGCGGCGCAGCGCACGTCCCAGTTCAGGGTGCAGCGGCCCGACAGGTCCACCGCGCACAGCACCAGCGCCTCGTCCATCGGCAGGCAGAAGCTGCCGTAGCGCCGTATGCCCCGCATCTCGCCCAGCCCCTTGCGGAAGGCCTGCCCCAAGGCGATGCCGATATCCTCGGCCGTGTGGTGGTAGTCCACCTCCACGTCCCCATGGCAGGTCAGCACCAGGTCGAAGCGGCCGTGCCGGGCGAACAGCTCCAGCATGTGGTTCAAAAAGCCGCAGCCGCTGTCCACCTGGTAGATGCCCGCGCCGTCCAGCCCCAGCGTCAGCTCGATCTGGGTCTCGGCGGTGTTACGTTCCAGTCGTATCTCGCGCATGGCTCATCCCTCCTTCAAGATCGCGTCCAGGGCGGCAAACAGGGCCTCCATCTGCTCCCTGGTGCCAACGGTGATGCGCAGCCAGTCGGCGGTGCGCGGCGCGTCGAAATAGCGCACCAGCACCCCCCGCCGCCGCAGCGCGGCGTACAGCTGGGCCGCCGGCATCCGCTCGCAGCGGGCAAAGAGGAAGTTGGCCCGGCTGTTCGTCAGCACGAAGCCCCGGCGCGCCAGGGCCGCGGCGGCCCAGCCGCGGGTCTCCATCACCTGGCGGCAGGTCTCGCGGAAATAGCCCCCGCACTGCAGCGCGGCGATGCCCGCCGCCTGCGTCATACGGTTGACGTTGTAGGGGTTCAGGCTGTTGCGCACCTGCTCCAGGTCGGCGATCAGCCCCTTGCTGCCCATGGCGACGCCCAGCCGCGCCCCGGCCATCTGCCGCGATTTCGAGCAGGTCTGCACCACCAGCAGGTTGTCGTACTGGCGCACCATGGACACGCAGCTCCTGGTGCCAAAGTCCACATAGGCCTCGTCCACGATCACCACGCTGTCGGGGTTCGCGGCCGCGATCTGCCCGATGTCCTCGGGCGGCAGGGCCAGGCCGGTGGGGGCGTTGGGGTTGGCGATGACGATGGTCTCGTTCAGGCCGTGGTAGCGCAGCGGGTCGAGGGTGAAGTCCTCCTCCAGGGGGATGATGTGCTCGGGGATGTGCAGCAGCCCGCACCAGACTGCGTAGCAGCCGTAGGTGACGTCGGCGTGGGCCAGGGGACGCGTTTCGTCGCAGAAGGCCCGCAGCGCAAAAAAGAGGTTCTCGTCGCTGCCGTTGCCGGCCATGACCTGCCCGGGCTCAAGGCCGTAGTAGGCCGCGGCGGCCTTGCGCAGCTCCCGGCATTCGGGGTCGGGGTAGAGCTGCAAATTGCGCGCCTCGGCCTCCACGGCCCGGACCACCGCCGTGGGCGGGGGGTAGGGGCTCTCGTTCGTGTTCAGCTTGACGTAGTTGCGCCGCCGGGGCTGCTCCCCGGGGGTATAGGGGCGCAGGCCGCGCAGCGTATCGCTCAGGTAACGGCTCACCGGAGGCTGCCCCCTTCCTCATAGCGGATGGTGACGCTGCGGGCGTGGGCGTGCAGGCCCTCCGCCTCGGCGAAGGCCGCGACGCGGTCCTTCACCTTGCCCAGCGCCTCGCGGGTGTAGTAGATGAAGCTGGAGCGCTTGACGAAGTCGTCCACCCCCAGCGGGCTGGAAAAGCGCGCGGTGCCGCTGGTGGGCAGGGTGTGGTTCGGCCCGGCGAAGTAGTCGCCCAGGGCCTCGGGCACGTTGCGGCCCAAAAAGATGCTGCCGGCG
>CALXGZ010000147.1 GCA_944387975.1 uncultured Faecalibacterium sp. | reverse complement strand
CCAGCTCGGCGATCTTGCCGTACATGTTCTCTTTTTCCTTCACGTTGCTGACCGTACTGTCGAACAGGCGCATGGCCAGCAGCATGGTGACCGAGAAGGTCACCGTCATGGCCAGGATGACGATGGTCAGCATCATCCCGACCGGTATCTTTTTGTTCATGGGTGGCCCTCCCGTCAGCCCAGCAGCATCAGCAGGGTGCTGCCCAGCAGCGACAGCGCCAGCAGCGCCGCCAATACGACGCAGGCGATGCGCTGGAAGCGCTTGTGCTTATCCGTTTTCATACTTTCATTCCGCCTCTCTGTGTGTTATCAAATGGGCACGTAGTCCCGCGGGTTGACGCGGCCGGCGTTGGTCTTGCCCTGCCACACCTCCAAATGGAGGTGGTTGCCGGTGGAGTTGCCGGTCGAGCCGACGTAGCCGATGATGTCGCCCTGGTTGACGTAGGTGCCCTGCTTTGCCGCGATGCGGCTCATGTGGCCGTACAGCGTCGAGTAGGCCTTGCCGTCGCTCATGGTGCCGTGGTAGATCACCACGTAGTTGCCGTAGCCGCCGGTGCTCCACCCGGCCACCGAGACATAGCCGCTGGCGGCCGCGTAGATGGGCGTGCCGCCCGGCGCGGCGAAGTCGGTGCCGCCGTGCAGCTTGTACACCCCGGTGACGGGGTTGGTGCGGTAGCCGTACTCGCTGGAGATGCGGCTGTAGGTGCGCAGCGGGCAGATAAAGCCGGTAAAGCTCAGCTCGCTCTGCTGCGAGGCCGCCGACGAGATGATGGCCTGGATCTGGCCCTGGACGGCCTCATAGTCCATCTCGTCCGACTCGATGGCCTCCTGGGCGGCGGCCTGGGCGGCCTCCGCCTCCTCCTGGGTCATGCGGGCCTGGGTGATGCTGGCGGTCAGCTCGCTCTGCTTGGCCTGCATCTGGTAGTTTTTGGCGTCGAGGCTGGCCTTCTGCGTCTCGAGGCTGGCCTTCTCGGCGGACAGCTGCTTGTAGTCGTTTTCCAGCTCGAGCTTGGCGGCCTCGAGGCTGTCGAGCATCTCGGTCTCCTTGACGGAGATATCCTGCATCATCTCGTTGAAGGTCAGCAGCTGGTACAGGTCGGTCACGGCCGACAGCATGGCGACGCTGCCGCCCTCCCGCAGCTCCTGCATGGCGCCCATAAAGGTCTTGAAGTCGGCCCACTGCTGGTCGATGTCCTGCTCCTTCTGGACGATCTCGGCCTGCTTGGCGGTGATCTGCTGCTGCTTTTCGCCGATGGCGTTCTGCACCTGGGCGATCTCGCCCTTCAGCACCGCGATCTGGCTCTGGATGACGCTGACCTGTTCGCGCAGGTCCTGTTCCAGGGCGGCGGCGGCGCTCTCGCGCTTTTTGGCGTCGGCCAGCTCCTGCCGGTGCTGGGCCATGCTGGACTGGATCTGTTCCAGCTGCTTTTGCAGGTCGGAGACGCTTGCGGCCGCAGCCGTCCGCGGCACGGCGCTGCAGGCCAGCAGCAGGCAGGCCGCCGCCGTCAGCAGGCTGGCCGCCCGCCGCAGCCGCGGCCACAGCCGGGATGGTTTTGCGTGTTTCGCCCTCTTCACCGTCAGGCCCCCTTATACGTTCAAGTGTTTGCGGATGGAGAACAGGCTGCCCAGCCCGCCCACCAGCGCGCCGCCCGCGACGCTGCTGGTCAGCACGGTGGTCCACACGGCCTCGAGGGGCACCAGCGACGCGCCCACCAGCAGGTCCCACACGCCGCTGAGGGTGTTCGCCGCGCCGATCAGGTAGTGGTACAGGGCCAGCACCCCGCCGGCCGACAGCGCCCCCGCGATCAGGCCCATGGCCAGACCCTCCACCAGGAAGGGCAGGGTGACCAGGCGGTTGGTCGCGCCCACGTACTTCATGATCTCGATCTCGCGCCGGCGCGCAAAGACGCTCAGCCGTATGGTGCTGCCCACGGTGATGACGCTGACCACCATCAGCACCAGCACGAAGGCCCGCCCCATGCGGGTGACCCCCTGCTGGATCTCGACGAAGATGTTGCCCATCTCCACCGGGGCGGTCACCTTGACCACGCCGGGTATCTTTTCCATCTGGCTGCTGATGGCGCTCAGCTGCGCCAGGTCGCCCACCGTGACGCGGTAGTTGGCCTTAAAGGGGTTGTCGCTCTCGAACTCGTCCCACAGCGCCTCGTACTGCTCGTCGAGGTAGCCCTCGTAGGTGCTCAGCACGTCCTGCTTGGACATGTAGCTGACGTTCGTCACGCCGCTGATGGCCGAGATGCTCTCCCCCACCGCGGCGGCGGCCGCGTCGTCGCAGGCCGGGTCCAGAAAGACCACCGTCTCGTTCTGGCGGCCCAGGTAGCCGATCATGCTGTCGACGTTGACCTCCACCAGGCTGGCCAGGGTGTTCAGGCTCATACACACGGCCAGGGACGCCACGCAGGCGATGGTCATAGCCCAATGGGTGCCCAGGTTGCGCAGGCCCCGGCCGGTCAAAAATCCAAAGGTCGAAAGTTTCACAGGACTGCCTCCTCGCGTGCAGCAGGCACATCCGAGACGATCCTGCCATGATTCAGTGTGACCACCCGCTGGTGGAAGCGGTGGACCAGTTCGTGCTCGTGGGTGACCACCAGCACCGTGATGCCCGTGCGGCTGACCTCCTCCAGCAGCTCCATCATCTCCAGGCTCAGCTCGGGGTCGATGTTGCCGGTGGGCTCGTCCGCGATCACGAGCTTGGGCGCGTGCACCAGGGCGCGGGCCACCGCCACGCGCTGCTGCTCGCCGCCCGACAGGTAATCGGGGTAGCTGTTGGCCTTGTCCTGCAGGTGCACCAGCTCCAGCATATAGGGCACGCGCTCGTCGATCTCTTTTTTGGCGATGTTGGTGACGTGCATGGCGAAGGCCACGTTCTCGTACACCGTCATGCTGGGGATCAGCCGGAAGTCCTGGAAGATGATGCCCATCTGGCGGCGTATGTAGGGTACCTTGCGCTTTTTCAGCGCGGCGATGTCGTTGCCGTTGACATAGACCTTGCCCTCGGTGGGCAGTATCTCGCGCAGGATCAGCTTGAGCAGCGTCGACTTGCCCGCGCCCGAGTGCCCCAGCAGAAAGACGAACTCGCCGGGGTCCGCCCGGAAGTTGACGTCCTCCAGCGCCAGGCGGCCGCCCTTTTTGTACTCCATCGACACATGCTCAAAATTTACCATGGGTATATCCGGCATTCTTGTTTCTTCTCCGTCCTAGTCAGATTCTGCCCCCGTGGGCAGTAAAGCAGCACCGGCCGCCGGGTGGCCCGCCGGCCGGTGTCTCCGGTCAATATTTCGCAGGGTTGTTGGACAGGTATTTCTTGACCATCAGCGCCACCTTGAAGACGATGGCGTCGTCGAACTCCCGCAGGTCCAGGCCCGTCAGCTTCTTGATCTTTTCCAGCCGGTACACCAGGGTGTTGCGGTGGACGAACAGCCCGCGGCTGGTCTCGGAGACGTTCAGGTTGTTCTCGAAGAAGCGCTGGATGGTGAACAGCGTCTCCTGGTCCAGGCTTTCGATGCTGCCCTGCTTGAACACCTCTTTGAGGAACATCTCGCACACGGTGGTGGGCAGCTGGTAGATCAGGCGGGCGATGCCGAGGTTGTCGTAGCGGATGATCTGCTTTTCGGTGTCGAACACCTTGCTGACCTCCATCGCGATCTGGGCCTCCTTGAAGCTGGTGGCCAGGTCCTTGACGTTGGCGATGGGCGTGCCGATGCCCACCACGGCCTTGATGTAGTGCTCGCCCGAGAGGGTGTCGACGATGCTGGCGGCCAGCTTTTCCATGTCGGTGCGGTCGATGCCCTTGCGGATCTCCTTGACGAGGACGGTGTCGGTCTCGCTGATGTTGAACACGAAGTCCTTCTGCTTGTCGGGGAACAGGCTGCTGACCACGTCGTAGGCCGAGATGTCGCCGCCCGACACCACCCGCACGATGAACACCACCCGCGACACGTCGGTGGCGAAGTGCAGCTCCCGCGCTTTGGCGTAGATGTCGCCGGGCAGGATGTTGTCCAGCACCACGTTCTTGATGAAGTTGGCCTTGTCGAACTTTTCGTCGTGGTACTGCTTGATGCTCTGCAGGCTGATGGCCATCAGGCTGGCGAACT
>CALXGZ010000146.1 GCA_944387975.1 uncultured Faecalibacterium sp. | reverse complement strand
TCCAGCGCAAGGCCGCGCTTGGCCATGCGGTAGGCGGCCACGGGGCTGTCGATGCCGCCGGAGAGCATGTTCAGCGCGCGGCCGCTGGTGCCCACCGGCAGGCCGCCCTCGCCGGGGGTCTTGGGCCCGTGGACGTAGGCCCCGCGGTCCCGCACTTCGACGATGACCTTGCAGTCGGGGGTATGGACGTCCACCTTCAGGCGGGGGTGCCGCTCGAGCAGGTAGGCCCCCAGCTCCCGCATCAGGGCGGGGCTGTCCATCCCAAAGCTCTTGTCGGAGCGGCGCGCCTCCACCTTGAAGGTCTTGACCTGCGCGAGGGTGGCCCCGAGGTAGCTCTCGGCGGTGCGGCAGATGGCGTCGAAGTCCTTTTCGCAGACGGCGCTGCGGCTGACCGCCGCCAGGCCGAACACCTTCGACACCCGCTCAAAGGCCAGGTCGAGGTCGGCGGCTTCGTCCTCCGGCTCGATGTAAAAGGTCGACTGCGCGCACCATACCCGGAAACGCCCCGCGTCCTTCAGCCGGTAGCGCAGGATCTTGATGGTGGCGGATTCGAACTGGTTGCGGTTCAGGCCCTTGAGGGACATCTCCCCCTGGTAGCCGATGATCACTTCTTGCATAGATAGTTCCCTCTCATACTCCCTGTAAACTCTTCATGCCCGCCTCGAAGCGTTCGAGGAAGGCGTCCACGTCCGCCTCGGTGTTGTCCGCGCAGAAGGACACCCGGATGGCGGTATCCACGGCCCGCGGCGGGCGGCGCATGGCCTGCAAGGTGTGGCTGGGCTCGCCCCGGCCGCAGGCCGACGCCGACGAGACATACACCTTCGCCCCGGCCAGCCAGGCCAGCATGGTCTCGCTGCGCACCTTGTTCCCGCTGAAGTTCAATATTTCAGGCACGGCGCCGTCCGGGCTGTTGATCTCCACCGTGGGGAAGGCCGCCAGCCCCGCGCGCAGCCGCTGGTTCAAAGCGCGGCTGTGGGCCGCGCGGGCGGCCAGGGTGGGGGCCAGCGTTTCGGCGGCGGCGGCCATGCCCAGCGCGTAGGGCAGGTTCTCGGTGCCGGGGCGCAGGCCGCGCTCCTGCTCGCCGCCAAGGTAGGGCGGGCGGAAGCTCTGGGCCAGCCTGTCGCTCAAATACAGCCCGCCCACGCCCTTGGGCGCGTGGATCTTGTGGCCGCTGACGGTAAAGCTGTCGATGCCGCTGCCCTCCAGCCGGAGCGGCAGCCGCAGCCAGGCCTGCACGCCGTCCACATGCA
This sequence comes from uncultured Faecalibacterium sp., assembly GCA_944387975.1. Lineage (GTDB taxonomy): Bacteria > Bacillota > Clostridia > Oscillospirales > Ruminococcaceae > Faecalibacterium. The sequence continues at coordinate 4,715 of CALXGZ010000146.1, read as the reverse complement.
CGACGGTGCGGCTGTTCAGCTTTTTCACCTCACGGGCCAGGCGCTCGACGTCGCAGCGGGCCCCGGTCTCGTTGTTCACCATCATGCAGGCCACCAGGACGGTGCCGCGGTCAACCCGGTCGAGCAGCTGCGCCACGTCGAAGCTGCCGTCGGCGGCCGGCGGCAGAAACTCCACCTGCCAGCCCGCGCCGGCCAGCGCCTCCAGCGGGCGGCGCACGCTGGGGTGCTCAAAGCCGGAGCACAAGATCTTTTTGCCAAAGCTGCGCGTTTGCGCCGCGCCCAGCAGGGCCAGGTTGTTGCCCTCGCTGCCGCAGGAGGTGAAGTAGAACTCCCTGCTTTTGCAGCCTATGGTCCGGGCCAGGGCCGCCCGGGCGCGGCTGAGGGCGGCCTCGCTCTCCGCCCCCGGCGGGTACAGCGACGAGGGGTTGGCCCAATGCCGGAGCATGGCGTCGTGGATGACCTCGGCCACCGCGGGGTCCACGATGGTGGTGGCCGCGTTGTCCAGATAATGCAGCGAAGGGTCTGTGCGCATGGGGTGATACCTGCTTTCTGTCCAAAAATTCCGATTTTACCTATTTTATAAGTATAGCATAAAACCGGGCAGGAAAAAAGCCCCGCGCGCCGCGGGGCCTCTCCCGGTCTTATCCTGCGAACACCTTGCCCAGCTCGACCCAGCAGCCGTCCAGCACGTTGACCTTGGCCACGTCCTGCGGGCCGTACAGCTCATGGGGCAGCAGCAGCCCGTTTTGCAGCAGCAGCACCTGCACCGTCTTTTCCTCCGGGCTGACGAGCCAGTACTCCCGCACGCCGGCGCGCTGGTACAGGTTCAGCTTGACGAGGCGGTCGTGCCGCTGGGTGGAGGGGGACAGGACCTCCACCACCAGATCGGGCGCGCCCTTGCAGCCGCAGCTGTCCAATTTGGCGCTGTCTCACACCACCGACAGGTCGGGCTCCACCACCGTCCGCACGTCCTCGGGGCGCTCGCCCGCCTGCTCGAACAGGCGGACGGCGAAGGGCGCGGGCAGCACCTTGCAGCGCTTGCCTTCCAGATAGTTGGCCAGCTGGCGCGCCAGCTCCATGCAGATCAGCTGATGCGCCGTCGAGGGCGGGGCCATCAGCAGCGCCTCGCCGTTGATCAGCTCCGCCCGCTGCCCGCCGTCCCAGGTGAGATAATCCGCAAAGGTATAGCCGTTTTTTTCCGCCGGGATCGCCATAGCGCCGTCGCTCCTTCCGTTATCATGTGCTTTTAGTATAGCATAAAACCGGGCAGGAAAAAAGCCCCGCGCGTCCCCGCATTCTGCCGCTTGCGCGCGCGGCGGTGAGACGTTATAATAAAAGCAGATACATGCCGCCCCGCCCGGGGCAAGGAGGTGCCTGCTTTATGGCAGATTATCAGGAATACCGCCGCCACGTGCTGCACAGGCGGTGGCGCAGGATGTTTACCACCTTTTTGGCGCTGGTGATGCTGGTGCTGCTGTGCGGCGTCTGGGTGCTGTGGCGCCAGCTCTACCCCACCCCGCCCACCCGCAGCGAGCCCCAGGCCACCCTGCTGGAGCAGGCTTTGCCCAGCACCGCGTGGCGCAGCCTCAGCTATACCCGCCAGAGCAGCCTCACCGTGCAGAAGCTGGCCGACGGCGTGACCACCGCGATGGACTTCCGCCTGGCGTCCATGCCGGTGACCGAGTCCGAGCCGGTCGGCCTCAGCCACTTTGACAGCGCCGTCTTTTTGGGCGACAGCATCACCCAGGGCATGCAGCTGTACAGCACCGGCCTGCCCAACGCGCACTACTGCGCCTACAAGGGCGTGGGCCCCAACACGGTGGTGAACGGCGCCACCTGCAAGCGCGCCGACGGCGTGGAGGAAGTGCCCCTCGAGGCGCTGGCCGCCTATGCGCCAAAGTCGGTGTACATCCTGCTGGGCACCAACGTCCTGACGCAGGACCGCGACTACAGCAGCTTTTTGAACTATTACGGCCTGATGCTGGACCGCATCCGCGAGCTGTTGCCCGACGCCGATATCTACGTGCAGTCCATCACGCCGGTGCGGCCCGAGGTCTCGGCCGAGGCGAACCACAGCGGCATGTACGCCGAGCGCTTCATCCGCGTGAACAACGACCTGGCCGCCCTGGCGGTGGAGAAGGGCTGCTACTTCCTCGACCTGTGGGAGGTGCTGGCCGACGAGAACGGCGACCTGCGCGCCGAGTACGCCCAGCCCGACGGCTACCACCTGCTGCCGGAGGGCTACGCCGCCTGGGTCGGCTACCTGCGCACCCACGTGGCCCACAGCGAGATCGTCGCCCCTGACCTGCCGGAAGGCGCAGCCGCGCCGGAGGACGCCGCGGCGGACAGCCTTGCCGCGGGCAGCGCTGCCGCGTGAACGGAGAACCAAAAATGGGACACCCCACCGGCTGCCCCGTTTTTTTATGCCCGCTTTGCGATGCACTCGATCTCGAGCCTGGCCCCTTTGGGGATGGCCGCTACCTGCACGCAGCTGCGGGCGGGGTAGGGCTGGGCGAAGGCTTCGGCGTAGACGGCGTTGACCGCGGCGAAGTCGTTGATGTCCGCCAGGAAGATCACCGTCTTGACGACGTTGGCCATACCGAGGCCGGCCTCGGCCAGGATGGCGCGGATGTTGGCCAGGCTCTGGGCGGCCTGGGCCTCCACCGTGTCCGGCATGGCGCCGGTGGCGGGGTCGACGGGCAGCTGGCCCGACACAAAGACCAGGTCCCCCAGGTCCAGGGCCTGGCTGTAGGGGCCGATGGCCGCGGGTGCGTTGGATGTAGAGATGACGTTCATAGGGTTTGCTCCTTTCTTATGCGCCTCAGGTGCGCTCGCTCACCAGCTGGAAGCCCGCCTTCGCCAGCTCGGCGCGGATCTGCTCGATCTGGGCGGCGTCGCGCGTCTCCATGCCCAGCTTGAGGAAGCAGCTGGAGATCGGCATGTTCGGGTCGGAGCCGTCGTACTGCACCGACACCACGTTGCCGCCGCAGGCCGCCACGATGCTGGACACGCGCGTCAGCTGGCCGGGCTTGTCCTCCAGGGCGATGGTCAGGTTCGCCTTGCGGCCGCTCATGATCAGGCCGCGGGTGATCACGCGGCTGAGGATGTTCACGTCGATGTTGCCGCCCGACACCACGCACACGGCCTTTTTGCCCGCCAGCGGCAGCTTGCCGAACAGGGCCGCCGCCACCGGCACCGCGCCCGCGCCCTCGGCCACCAGCTTCTGGTCCTCCATCAGAGCCAGGATGGCCGCGGCGATCTCGTCCTCGCTGACGGTGACCACCTCGTCCACGTACTTTTCGCACAGCTGGTAGGTCAGCTCGCCTGGGGTCTTGACCTGGATGCCGTCGGCGAAGGTGGCGGCGCTCTCCAGCGTCTGGTAGCAGTGGTCCCGCACGGACAGGTACATGCTGGGCGCGCCGGCCGCCTGCACGCCGTAGACCTTCACCTCCGGGCGCAGGCTCTTGATCGTGAAGGCGATGCCCGCGATCAGCCCGCCGCCGCCGATGGGCACGATCACCGCGTCGAGGTCGGGCAGCTGGTCCAAAATCTCCAGCCCGATGGTGCCCTGCCCGGCGATGACCAGCTCGTCGTCGTAGGGGTGGATGAAGGTCATGCCGCTTTCGGCCTGCAGGCTGACGGCGCGGTCGTGGGCGTCGTCGTAGGTGCCGGGCACAAGGCAGACCTCCGCGCCCAGGTTCTTGGTGTTCTCCACCTTCATGATGGGCGCGCCGTCCGGCATGCAGACGATGCTGCGGATGCCCATGCGGGTGGCGGCCAGGGCCACGCCCTGCGCGTGGTTGCCGGCCGAGCAGGCGATGACGCCCTTGGCGCGCTCCTCGGGCGAGAGCTGGCTGATCTTGTAATAGGCCCCCCGCACCTTGAAGCTGCCGGTCACCTGCAGGTTCTCGGTCTTGAGGTAGAGCTGTTCGCCGTGATGCGACAGCCGCTGCGCCTCGATCAGGTCGGTGCGCCGGGCCACGTCCCGCAGCACGAAGGCGGCATGGTAGATTTTGTCCAATGTAAGCATGGTCTTCCCTCTCTTTTGCAAAGCGGGGCGCTGCGTCCCGCCCGTCTCCTTGTTCCAGATGCACTGATAGTGAACAGTATAGTTTAAAATTTATGATTTGTCAAATGAAAGTATTTCAGCATACTTTCCCGTCATTCCTTTACAGCAAAAGAAAAGTATTGTATACTGAATTTATCAAATCATGTCGGGAGGGTGAAAATCATAGAGTTTTTATCACTTGGGTTCCTTGACCCCTCCCCTCTGCAAAATGTTTTTGGAACACTGCGGACCACCGAGGTCATTGTTACCGATGAACGCATCGCACACATCAAGGAACATCATCCCCAGGATTATGTTTTATTTGAACAGTACGGCTCTTGTACGGTGCAAGCTCCTGACTTGATTTTGCAGGACACCAAACATCAAGGCACTATTTTTGCCATTCGTCGTTTGACTGAAACCAATTTAAACGTCATCGTGCGGCTGGCACTGGAGACAGACGACCCCAGTCACAAAAATTCCGTCATGACCTTTTACCGCATTCGCAGCAAAAACCTTCTCAAACTCATAGAAAAATATGGGAGTGTCCAAAAAAGAAATGTTATGATATAATAAGAGACATGAGAAAAGCGACAGAAGAGGCATGGAAAAGGTGCCCCAAATGCGGAAAAACCGCAAATCAAATCAAAGTAGGGCGTAACCCATC
>CALXGZ010000145.1 GCA_944387975.1 uncultured Faecalibacterium sp. | reverse complement strand
CCGCCTATATGGACAGCGTGCCCGTGGTGGCCTTTACCGGCAACGTCGCCACCGACCTGCTGGGGCGCGACAGCTTCCAGGAGGCCTACATCGAGGGCATCACCATGCCCATCACCAAGCACAACTTTACCGTCCGCCGCGTCGAGGACCTGGCCGACACCATGCGCGCGGCCTTCCGCATCGCGCAGAGCGGCCGCAAGGGCCCGGTGCTGGTGGATATCCCCAAGGACGTCACCGCCAACAAGTGCGAGTTCACCCACCGCCAGCCCGAGCCCATCCGCACCGTCACCAGCTTCAACGAGGAAGAGGTGGCCTGGGCGGCCGAGATCATCAACGGCGCCGAAAAGCCGCTGATCTACTTCGGCGGCGGCGTGCGCAGCGCGGCCAGCTGCCAGCCGCTGCGCGATCTGATCCACAAGGCGGGCATCCCCGCCACCTACACCCTGATGGGCGCGGGCGTGGTGCCCTACGGCGACCCGCTCAGCCTGGGGATGATCGGCATGCACGGCTGCTACACCGCCAACCGCGCCGTCAGCGAGGCGGACGTGGTCATCGCCATCGGCACCCGCTTTTCCGACCGGGTGGCCCTCAAGCCCAGCACCTTCGCCAAAAAGGCCACCATCATCCAGATCGACATCGACCCCAGCGAGGTGAACAAGAACGTCGAGGTGGACCTGTCCGTCGTGGGCGACGCGGCCTACATCCTGCAGGCCATGCTGCCCATGATCGAGCCCAAACAGCACCCCGAATGGATGGCCCAGATCCACGACTGGCAGGCCCACGACTACCACCCCGTGTCGGACGCCAGCCGCCTGATGCCCCACCAGGTGATCGGCGAGATCTGCAGCCAGTGCGGGCCCGAGGCCGTCTACGTCACCGACGTGGGCCAGCACCAGATGTGGGCCGCGCAGTACCTGCGCCACACCAAGAGCCGCGGCTTTATCACCAGCGGGGGCCTTGGCACGATGGGCTTTGGCTACGGCGCCGCCATCGGCGCGCAGATGGCCCTCGGGCGGGACCAGCGTGTGGTCATGCTGACGGGCGACGGCTCGTTCCACATGAACCTGAACGAGGCCTGCACCGCCGTCAGCTATAACCTGCCCATCATCACCGTCATTTTCAACAACCAGGTGCTGGGCATGGTGCGCCAGTGGCAGACCGCCTTCTACGGCAGGCGCTACTCCCAGACGGACCCGCAGCGCAAGACGAACTTCGTCAAGCTGGCCGAGGGCTTCGGCCTGAAGGGCTACCACTGCGAGAACCTGGCCCAGTTCCAGGCGGCCTTTGCCGAGGCGCTGAAAAACGACGGACCCACCTGGATCGAGTGCATGATCGCAAAGGACGAAAAGGTCCTGCCCATGATCCCGGGCGGCGGCGATATCAACGATATCATGATGGAATAAGGAGGTAAAAGGATGGCAATCTCGGAACAGCGCAAGGTGGTCAGCCTCCTGGTGGACAACCAGGCCGGCGTTTTGACCCGCATCTCCAGCCTTTTCACCCGCCGCGGCTTCAACATCGACAGCCTGACCGTCTCGGCCACGAACGACCCCAGCATCAGCCGCATCACCGTCACCGTCTACGGCGACGGCCGCAAGCTGGACCAGCTGCTTTTGCAGACCGAGCGGCTGGAGGTGACGCACCAGGTCTTCGTCCTGGACGACAAGAACGCCCTGCAGCGCGAGCTGCTGCTGCTGAAGGTGGCGGCCAACGTTTCGAACCGCGCCGAGCTGCAGGAGATCGCGAACATCTACAAGGCCAAGATCATCGACCTGTCGCCCGACAGCATGATCTTTGAGCTGACCGGCAAGCCCGAAAAGATCGACGCCTTCCTGCGCATGTTCGAGGGCTACACGATCCTCGAGCAGTGCCGCACCGGCGTCACCGCCCTTGAGCGCGGCGGCATGCATCAGCACATGCAAAAGCCCCCCCAGGAGGTGCGGGCCGCACAGTTCCCCCTGCCGGGGACCTGCGTGAAGTAAATTTGGTTTTTCGCTCCTCGCGAGGGGGACGGAGAGATATCTGGCACAGTGAAATTTGAAAGAATCAAAGGAGACATGCTATTATGGCGATCAAGAAGTATTACGACAGCGACTGCAACCTGGGCGTGCTGGACGGCAAGACCGTCGCCGTCATCGGCTTCGGCAGCCAGGGCCACGCCCACTCCGAGAACCTGGCCGAAAGCGGCGTGAACGTCGTGGTCGGCCTGCGCAAGGGCTCAGGCCACTGGGCCAAGGCCCAGGAGTTCGCCGCCGCCCACCCCAACTTCCGCGTGATGGAAGTGGAGGAGGCCGCCAAGGCCGGCGACGTCGTGATGATGCTGGTGCCCGACGAGCTGTGCGCCGACATCTACAACAAGCAGGTGGCCCCCTACATGACCGAGGGCAAGGCCCTGGCCTTCGCCCACGGCTTCAACATCCACTTCAAGACCATCACCGCGCCCAAGAACGTCGATGTCATCATGATCGCCCCCAAGGGCCCCGGCCACATCGTCCGCCGCCTGTACACCGAGGGCGAGGGCTGCCCCA
>CALXGZ010000144.1 GCA_944387975.1 uncultured Faecalibacterium sp. | reverse complement strand
GCTCTCCCAACTGAGCTACAGGCCCATATGTAAAGCAGGCCGGCCTGACTGGCTGCGGCGGCTGCCGGTTATGGCAGGCGCCGCGTTTATGGCAAACGCCCTGCGACTTCCATACTATACCGCTTTTTGGCGGAATTGTCAAGGGCTTTTTTCACTTTTTTGCCGCGTCAGCTTTCGCGCAGGCGGTCCGGCAGGGGGAAGGCCGTGGTCTCGAGGCCGGGGACGCATTGCAGCTCGCGCACAAGGTCCAGCCACAGGCGGCGGGCGTGCTGGCGCCCGACGGACGTGCCTGCGGCGCGCAGGGCAGGGCAGGGACCGCCGCCGGCCGCGCCGCGCGCGGGCAGGTGCAGCAGGGCCTCTGTGCCGGGGCCTTTTTGGCGGGGGCGCAGCTCCAGCGTCCAGCCGGCCAGGCGGCAGTACTCGCGGCACAAAAGCAGGCCGCTCTTCGTCGTACCCAAAAAGTGCGCGCGGTTGGCCTCGCTCGCGCCGGGGCCGGCGTCCGGCAGGCCGCAGCCCGTGTCGGCCACACACAGCAGCGCGCCGGCCGCGCCGTCGGCGCAAACGCGCAGCTCGATCTCGCTGCCGCCCGGCGTGAAGGCGCGCAGCGCGTTGGACAAAAGCTGGATGCAGATGCAGCTCAGGTAGCGCCGGTCCGCCTGGACGGTCAGCTGCGCAAGGCCGCCGCAGTCCGCCCGCAGCCGCAGGCCCAGCGCCTGGCGCAGCGTCTCGTGCCCGGCGCACAGCGTGCGCACAAAGCCGCACAGCTCCACCGGCTCCCACTGGGGGGTCTCGGTCTGCTGCAGGCAGCGCAGCAGCGCGGTCATGGTGTCCACCTGGCGCGCCAGGCGGTTGGCCGTCACGGCCAGGTCGCTGAGGGACTGGCGCAGCGCGGCCGCGCCGGGGCCGCTTTGGGCCTCGGCCTGGCAGGTCAGATACTGCTGGCACAGCGCGATCATGTCCAGCGCGCGCTGGCATTCGCTGGCAAAGGCGGCGGCGGGCAGCTGCTGCAGCAGCGCCTGCTGGGCTTCGGCCCGGGCGCTGTCACCGGCTGGGGACAGGCTGGGCTGGCGGGGATATTCGTTCATCGGGCTCTCCTTCGGGTGCGGGCGCGCCGGGCTGCGGCGTCAGCAGCTCGCAGCGGGCGGCGCGGATCAATGGGCCGGGGGTCAGCTTTTCCGGCAGCGCGTGCCTGTGCCGGAAGTCCTGCCAGGCGGGGCTGTTGCGCGCCTCCAGCGCCCGGATGGTGCGGCGTATGCCGCTGTTGACGGCGTGGACGCTGACGGTGTGCCGCCGCGCCACCTCCTGCAGGACGTCCTTGCGCACGGCAAAGCGCGCGTCGCAGCGCAGCGCCAGGCAGATGCACTCCTGCACGTAGGTGGTGCCTATGGCGCCGGCCGGCGCGCCCCAGGCGTCCAGGGCGCGGCGCACATCGTCGGGCTGAGGCGGCTGCGCCGCGGCCATCAGGCGCAGGTCCTGCAGCAGTCCCTCCAGGGCGGCCTGCCGCGGGGCCCAGGGCTGTACGTTGCCGCCGGCCAGCAGGCTGCACAGCTGCTGCCAGCTGCGCGTGGGCACAAGCAGCAGCCAGGGCCGGCAGGCGGGGTCCAGCTGCTGTAAACGGCGGCAGAAGGCCGCGGCGTCCATGTCGGCCAGGGTGTCGTCCAACAAAACGGCCTGGTAGGGCGCGCGGCTGGCCAGCGCGTCCAGCAGGGCCTGGCCGCTGCTGTAATGCTCGCAGCAAAGCGCGCCGTCCAGGCAGGCAAGGTACCGTTCGCACACGCGGTAAAAGCGCGCGTCGTAGCTGGCGACGGCCAGCCGCAGCCGGCCCCGGTACACGCTGTCACTCATCCGGCGCCACGCCCCTTCCGCCCGCCGGGCAGCATTCGCCGACGACATCCCGCCATATCTCCGGCTGGACGCAATTTTCGTACAGATATTGCAGCACCGCATAGCAGTACAGGGGCGGCGCGTCCAGGACAAGGCTGTCGCGGCATGCCGCCTGGCCTGAACGAGTCAGCGTCAGGCGGCAGCCCGCGCCCGCGCTGTCCAGCTCATACGTCAGCGCATAGGGCTTTTGCAGGGCTGCAATCGCCGAAAATTCCCGTGTCATGGATGCGTGTGCTTTCATGGTCGATATTCTCCTCCCGCAAACCACCATTTTTGTATCTGCCGCACGATCTGGGCCGATGAAGTAAAGAGCCTTACTTACATTCTAATAGGCGGCGCACGCCGGCGCAAGGGGGAAAGATGTGTCATGATGTGTCGCGCGCAGCGCGCCGGCAGGAGGTCTACCTCCAGCATACCGCAGCGCGGCCATAAATGCAAGCCCCCGGGCCCAAAAAAGCGGGGGAGCGGGCGTCATTCACAGAATATTTTCTTTTTGGCTACAGATAAACTGGTTTTTTTGTGTAAAATAGGGCCAGCCGATTGCATCCGGCAAAAAAATACGATATAATGATGCCGTATGTGAACAAGCGACACAGTTCGGCATCGAACTTTTGTGACGGCCCGGGGCGCAGCCCCCGCGCCATGCCCTTGCAGGAGGAAGGATAACTTGAGAGTTGGCCTTGATATCGGCAGCACGACCATCAAATGCGCCGTGCTGGATGAACGGGAAAGACTGCTGTATTCGACCTATGAGCGTCATTACAGCCATATTTTGGAAAAGGCGCAGGAGCTGCTGCGCCGCATCGACGGCGACTACCTGCACGGGGCGCCGGCGCTGCTGAGCATTTCCGGCTCGGCCGGCATGGGCCTGGCCGGCAGCTGCGGCGTGCCCTTCGTGCAGGAGGTGTTCTCCACGCGCGTGGCGGTCAAGCGCTTTGTGCCCGAGACCGACTGCGTCATCGAGCTGGGCGGCGAGGACGCGAAGATCCTCTTTTTGACCGGCGGCACCGAGGTGCGCATGAACGGCAGCTGCGCCGGCGGCACCGGCGCCTTCATCGACCAGATGGCCACGCTGCTGAAGATGAGCGCCGACGAGATGAACCGCGCGGCCGAAAACGCGCAGCGCACCTACACCATCGCCTCGCGCTGCGGCGTCTTTGCCAAAAGCGACGTGCAGCCCCTGATCAACCAGGGCGCCCGCGCCGAGGACATCGCCGCCAGCATCTACAAGGCCGTGGTCAGCCAGACCATCGCGGGCCTGGCCCAGGGCCGGCCCATCCAGGGGCACGTGCTGTACCTGGGCGGGCCGCTGACCTTCAGCTCGGTGCTGCGCAAGAGCTTTGACGAGGCGCTGGGCGTCACCGGCCATTGCCCGGACAACAGCCTGCTGTACGTGGCGCTGGGCGCGGCCCTGTACGCCGACAAGGCCTTTGTGCTGTCGGATGTGGCCGCCGCGCTGGACCGCTACGCCGCCACCGCCACCTACGCCAGCGAGCCGCCGCTCTTCGCCAGCAGGGAAGAGTACGAGGCCTTCCACGCCCGGCACATGGCCAACAGCGTGCCCTGCGTGCCCTTTGGGGCTCAGTGCGGCCCGGTGCACATCGGCATCGACTCGGGCTCCACCACCGTCAAGCTGGTGGTGGTGGATGAGCACAGCCGCATCCTCTACACCAACTACCAGCCCAACCTCGGCAACCCCCTGCCGCTCATCCGCGAGCAGCTGCTGAAGATCTACCGCGACCACCCCGGCCTGCAGGTGGCCAGCGTGACCACCACCGGCTACGGCGAGGACCTGGTCAAAAACGCCTTCCGCTGCGACTACGGCCTGGTGGAGACGGTGGCCCACTTCACCGCCGCCAAGTACTTTATGCCGGACGTCGATTTCATCATCGATATCGGCGGCCAGGATATGAAGTGCTTCAAGATCGAGGACGGGGCCATCAGCAATATCTTTTTGAACGAGGCCTGCTCTTCGGGCT
>CALXGZ010000143.1 GCA_944387975.1 uncultured Faecalibacterium sp. | reverse complement strand
GGTGAAAACACTTTTTTGCCGTTATGACGGCGAGAAAACGACGAATATGCGGATGTTTTGGAAGCGCCGGACGATAAGACCAAGCGGTTATGAGCCGCCAGCTCTGACCAGCTGAGCTACTGGCCCGTATACGGGCGTGCGGATGACACTATATTAGGATGTATCTGAAAACTCCCCCACGCTGTTCCATTCTACCAAAAAGCACCATCTGCTGCGTTGCATTCGCTTGCATTCCATAAAGGAGTGCAGCGCTCATGCGCCTTGCATCTGGCGCTTTTTGGCGAATGTCTCAGCATGTTTGACTTCTCAGATACATCCTAGTATAGCAGATTCGCGCCGAAATGAAAAGCCTTTGGGCAAATTTTTACTGCAAAGGGGCCGCGGCTGTGTTATACTGGTGGCATACCATGCAAAAGGGAGGGTGGGCAATGCGTAACACAAGGCATACAAACCCATGCCGCCGGCGCGGCGCGCGCTGCACCCGGCGCGCGCTGCTGGCGGGGGCCGGGGCGGCTGCGGCCGGGGCCGCGGGGCTGTGGCTGCGGCGGGCCTGGCCTGGCTGGCCAGGCCGGACGGACGGCGACAGCGGGGGGACGCCGGATGCGGGCCCCGGCGCGCCCGGCGCGGGCGAGTGGCGCGCGGCCTGGGTCAGCTACATCGAGCTGGCAGGGCTCGACTACAGCTCGGCGGAGGCCTTCCGCGCAGGGGCCGGGGCCATCATGCAGGACTGCGCCGCTTTGGGGCTGAACACCGTCATCGTGCAGCTGCGGCCCTTCGGCGACGCGCTGTACCCCAGCGCGCTGTACCCCTGGAGCCATATCTGCACCGGCACGCAGGGCGTGGGGCCCGGCTTCGACCCGCTGGATATCCTGCTGGCCGAGGCGCACGGCCGGGGCCTGTCCTTCGAGGGCTGGCTCAACCCTTACCGCCTGCAGGCGGGGGGCCTGCCCCCGGCTCTCGCGCCGTCGAACCTGGCCTGCACCCACCCCGAATGGACCGTCGCGGCCGGGGACGGGCTGTACCTGAACCCGGCCCTGCCCGAGGCCGCCGCCTATGTGGTGCAGGGCGTGGCCGAGCTGGTGCGCAATTACCCGGTGGACGGCGTCCACTTCGACGATTACTTCTACCCCAGCACCGACCCCGCCATCGACGCGGCGCAGTTCGCGGCGAGCGGCGCGCCGGACCTGGCCGGCTGGCGGCGGCAGAACGTCACCGCCCTGGTCAAGGCCGCGCACGACGCGGTCAAGGCCGCCGACCCCACCCTGCGCTTCGGCGTCAGCCCCCAGGGCAACCCCGACAACGATATGGCCCAGCAGTACAGCGACGTGTACGCCTGGCTGGCCGCCGGCGGCGAGGACGCCGTGGTGGACTACCTGTGCCCGCAGCTGTACTGGGGCTACGGCTATACGCTGTCGAACGGCTCGCGCCGCTTCGATTACGGCAACATCCTCGCCGAGTGGCTGGCCATGCCCCGGGCCGAAGCGGCGCTGTACGTGGGGCTGGGGGCCTACCGCATCGGCGACGGCGACGGCTGCGCGGCCACCGCCGAAGGCTGGGCCAGCGGGCACGCCCTAGCCGGCCAGGCTGCCGGGGCGCGCGTCGCCGGGGCCGGGGGCTGGGCGCTGTACCGCTACGGCTCGCTCTTCGCCAATACGGCCTGGCCCGGCCTTGCCGGGGCCGAGCGCGCCGCCCTCGCGGCGTATCAGGCGGAAAACGGTTGTCTGTAAGCGCAAAATGCGCTATAATAATAGCTACGCGACGACAAAGAAATGAGAAGGGCTGCTGCCCGGAGGTTGATCATGCAAAGAACGAAGCGTTGCGCCCGCGCCGCCGCGCTGGCCCTGGCCCTGTGTCTGGCCCTGGGGCTGTGCGGCTGCGGCGAGCAACTGAAAGACAAGGTGGCCGGGATGCTGGGCTTTTCTAGCACCGAGGAGGTGGACACCACCAACTGGGCCGCCGCCACCACGGACCCCATCCTGCTGCCGGAGGGGACCGACGCCACCGCCCAGTGGACGAACGTTGTGGCGAACGGCACGCTGTACGGCGTGTACAACGGCATCTGGTCGCGCAACACCGGCTATTTCCAGGTGTCGGGCGACAGCCTGACCATCACCGCCTGCGGCACCGCCGAGGGCGTGCAGGAGTATAAGCTGGCGCTGTGGAAAAAGGTGGACGGCGGGGCCCAGTACGTGGACGGCTCCACCGGCTACATCCACACCGACGGGTCGAACTACCGCTTTACCATCACCGGGCTGGACCCCGCGGCCCAGTACCGGCTGACCGTCTCCTATGATTCCAGCCGCTATTATCTGTACGGCATGTTCTCGGCAGAGGGGGTCGTGGGATGAAAACACAGACCCGGAACACCCTGCTGCTGGTCCTGTGCGCGCTGATCTGGGGCCTGGCCTTCGTGGCCCAAAGCGCGGGGGCCAGCCTTGCACCCTTCGCCTTTCTGGCCTGCCGCAGCTGGCTGGCGGTGGCCTTTTTGTGGCCGCTGTGCCACGTGTTCGACGCGCTGCGCCGCCGCCAGGGCGCGCCGTCCGCCCCGGCCCCGCAGCCCGGCCGCCTGCTGGCCGTGGGGGGCGCCGTGTGCGGCACGCTGCTGTTCGCCGCGTCGGCCGCGCAGCAGATCGGCATCACCCTGGACCCCTCCACGGCCAAGGCCAGCTTCATCACCGCGATGTACGTGGTGCTGGTGCCGGTGGCCGGGCTGGCCCTGGGCCGCAAAAGCCCGGCCCAGCTGTGGGCCTGCGTGGCGCTGTCGGTGGCGGGGCTGTACCTGCTGTGCATGCAGGGGGGCTTCGGCGGCATACGGCCCAGCGACGGCGTGCTGCTGCTGTGCGCGGCGCTGTTCACCCTGCAGATCATCGCGGTGGACCACTTCGCCCCCCGGCTGGACGGCGTGCGGCTGAGCCTGGCGCAGTTTTTGACGGTGGCGGTGGAGAGCACCGCCGCCTCCCTTTTGTGCGAGAAAGCCGCCCTTGCGGACATCGCCGGGGCGGCCTTGCCGGTGCTGTACTGCGGGCTGCTGTCCAGCGGGGTGGGCTACACCTTGCAGATCGTCGGCCAGCGCGACCTTGACCCCGCCATCGCCAGCCTTGCCATGTGCCTCGAGAGCGTCTTTGGGGCCCTGGGCGGCTGGCTGCTGCTGGGGCAGGGCCTGTCCGCGCGTGAAATCGCGGGCTGCGGGCTGATCTTTGCGGCGGTGGTGGGCGCGCAGCTGCCCCTGGGCCGCCTGCTGCGCCGCCCGGCGCGCAGCCCCCATGGCCGGGGCTAAGGGGCCCGCCGCCCAGCAGCGGCAGGCCGGCGGCATCTGCTACCAGCTGACGCGCCGCCGCGTGAAGAACCTGAACCTGCGGGTGCGCCCCGACGGCGTCGTGGCCGTCAGCATCCCGCTGCGCGCCAGCGTGCGCCAGGCGGACAGCTTCGTCGTGGCAAAGCGCGCGTGGATCGCCGCGGCCCTGGCCCGCCAGCAGCGCCGGGCCGAACGGATGCAGGCCCCCGCGCCCAGCCGTGAGGCGGCCCTGGCCCACTTTACCGCGCTGTGCGGGGCGGTGTACCCCTCCTTCGCGACGGCGCTGGGCGGGCAGATGCCCACGGTGTGCGTGCGCGCCATGACCAGCCGCTGGGGCAGCTGCAGCCCGGCGCGCCGCCGGCTGACCTTTGCGCTGGCGCTGTACGCCATGCCGCCGGAGGCGCAGCTGTACGTGGTGGTGCACGAGTTCTGCCACTTTCTGGTGCAGGACCACAGCCCGGCCTTCTGGGCCGAGGTGGAAAAGCGCCTGCCGGACTGGAAGGCGCGCCGCCGCCTGCTGCGCGACGGCTGAACGAGGGAACGGGAGGGAAAGGATATTTTGGAAGAAAAAAACGCCCCGGCACAGGGGCAGAATAAATACAGCAAGCTGGCTGGCAACACGATGATCTTTGCCATCTCCAGCTTTTCGTCAAAGCTGCTGACGCTGATCGTGCAGCCCTTTTTGACCTACGCCATGCGCGACGTGCAGAGCATGGGCGTGTCGAAGCTGCTCAGCCAATGCGCCAACCTGCTGATTCCGCTGGTCAGTATGGGCATGTCCAACGCCATCATCCGCTTCGGCCTGGACAAGGGCAACAGCAAAAAGCAGGTGTTCACCAACGGCCTGCTGACCATCCTGCTGGGCTACGCGCTGCTGCTGCTGTGCTGGCCGCTGCTGCGCCTTGCGCCCGGCGTCGGGCCGTACGGGGTGTTTTTGTGCGTCTACGTGCTCACTAGCTGCCTGCGCACGCTGTGCACGCAGTTCATCCGCAGCCGCGAGCTCAACCGCCTGGTGGGCGTGGACGGGGTGCTGTGCACCTTCGCGACGCTGATGTTCTACGTGCTGTACCTGGTGGTGCTGGATATGGGCGCCGAGGGCTACCTGCTGGCCATCATCTGCGGCGACACCGTCAGCAGCCTGTTTTTGTTCTGCACGGGCAAGCTGTGGCGCTATGTGGATTTTGGCCGCATCAACCGCGCCCTCTGGCGGGAGATGCTGCGCTTCTCGCTGCCGATGATTCCGGCGCAGATCAGCTTTTGGATCATCAACGCCTCGGACATGTTCTTCGTCAACGCGATGTGCGAAGGCTACGGCGGGCGCACCGGCCCCGAGTGGAGCGGCCTGCTGTCCACGGGCTACTTCCTGCCCACGATCCTCAACACGCTGGGCACCATCTTCTACGACGCCTGGCAGCTGTCGGCCGTCACGGAGGAAAAGGGCCGCAGCCAGTTCTTCTCCACGGTGTTCCGCAGCTATTCCAGCGTGATGTTCTGCTGCGCGGCGGGCATCCTGTGGCTGTGCCGCCCGGTGATGCTGATCATGAAGTCCAGCTATTACGACGCCTGGCAGTTCGTGCCGTACCTGACCTTGGCGGCGGTGTTCACCTGCTCTACCCAGGTCATGAACAGCATCTACGTGGTGTACAAGCGCTCGACCCACAGCCTGTGGACGATGATGGCCGGGGCCGCCGCCAACTGCGTGATGAACTACGCGGGCATCCTGCTGTTCGGCCCGGTGGGCGTGACCTATGCGTCCTTCCTGGCGATGGTGTTGGTCTTTGCGCTGCGCGCGGTGGACAGCCGCAAGCTGCTGCGCCTGCGGCTGCACCCGCTGCACATGACGGTGAACGTGGCCATCCTGGCCGTGGAGGCGGGCATCACCCTGGCCGAGGCGCCCCTCTACGGCCTGTGGACGGGCCTCTTGTGCGCGGCGGTCATCCTGTATAACTTCAAGGGCGTGTGGGCCCTGGGCCGCGCGCTGCTGCCCCGCCTGCTGGGCCGCCGCGCCGCGCCGCTCGTCGCCTGGGTGGACGGCATCGTCGGGCGCGTGTACCGCTGACGGGCCGCCCCCATCCTATACGCATACGCAGCAAGGCCCCGGGCCTGTGCGCCGCTCAAGCGCATGGCCCAGGGCCTTGTTTTTGTTATGCTTCCAGCTCCAGGTCCCCGGCCTCGATCAGGTCCAGGGGGGCCTCCGGCTCGGCCACCAGGCGGCGGCTCTGGTTGTAGATGGCCTTTTCCAGGGTGTTGCGGGCCAGGCGGCCGTTGCCGGCGCTGCGGCTGTCCGCGGCCTGGCGGCGCCGGTAGTAGTCCAGCAGGGGGGCGGCGCAGCCGCCGTCCAGGCGGTAGCCCCGGGCTGCGGCCAGGGCCGTGGTGATGTCCAGCAGCTGGGCGGGGGTATAGTCGGGGAACTCGATCTGGTTGGGGAAGCGGCTGGCCAGGCCGCTGTTGGCGGTGAGGAACTGCCGCATCTCCCGCGTGTAGCCTGCCAGGATCACCACCAGGTCGTCGCGGTGATCCTCCATGCCCTTGACCAGGGTGTCGATGGCCTCCAGTCCGAAGCTGTCCTGCTCGCCGCGGTACAGGCTGTAGGCCTCGTCGATGAACAGCACGCCCCCCAGCGCGCTCTCGATGACGCTGTTGGTCAGCGGGGCGGTGTGGCCGGTGTAGCGGCCCACCAGGTCCCCGCGGCTGACCTCCACCAGCTGGCCGCCCCGCAGCGCGCCGATGGCCTTCAGGTACTTGGCCACCAGCCGCGCGATGGTGGTCTTGCCGGTGCCGGGGTTGCCGGTAAAGATCATGTGCATGGACAGGCTGGCGGTCTTCATGCCGGCGGCGGCGCGGCGCTTTTGCACCTGGACGTTGTCCGCCAGGCCAAAGACGTACTGCTTGACCTCCTCAAGGCCCACCAGGGCGTCCAGCTCGCGGCGCACCCCGGCCACGCCGCCGTCCCAGGCGGCGGGCAGCAGCGCGGCCAGGGGCGCGGCTTCGCCCCCGTCCACCGCAAAGTACAGCGCCCCGTCCCGCAGCTCCAGCGCGGCCTGCCCGGGGCGGAAGCTGTCCTGCCGCAGGCGGTACTCGCTCAGGGCGCGGAAGATCTCGTCGCAGCAGGCGGCCATCGCCGCCGCGCCCTGCTGCTTGTCGCAGCGGGCGGCCACGTAGTCCCGCACACCCGCGCCGGCGGCCAGCGTCAGCTGCAGCTGGCGGGCGCAGCGGCGGGCCAGCTCGTTCAGCAGGCGGGCCGCCAGGGCCTGCAGGCTCTCCTGGCTGAAGGGCTGCGTCGCGCACACATCCCCCAGCGCCGCGGCAAAGTCCGCCCCCAGCAGCCCGGCCATCTCGGCCCGGCCCTCGCGGGGGAGACGGATCAGCCACTCGCCCCGGGGCGTGATGCGGGTGCCCGCCCCCGCCGCGAGGGCGCTGCCCGCGTCCACCAGGATGCCCTCGCGGTTGACCAGGTAGCGCGAGGCCAGCGGCGCGGCCCCCTTGACGGCAAGGTCCGCCAAGGTCTTGAGGAAGGCCGGGCAGCAGCGCTCGTAATGTTCGAACAGCACAAGCTCCCCCGCGGCGTGCAGCGCCGCGTACAGGTCCTGCAAAAACAGCTTTTCGGCCCCGGGGTCGGCGTACAGGGCCAGGTCCATGACGGCCGCGGCGTCGCTTTGCAGCAGGCCCCGGGCGGCCATGCGGCGGGCGGTCTCCGCCAGGGCAAAGTGGCGGCCCGTGCCCGCGGGCCCCCACAGCAGGATGACGTTGCGGGCCCTCGGCCCCTCGGCCCCCAGCACGAAGGGCCGGCGCATGGCCCGCACCAGCGCGTCCACGTAGGCGTCCTGCCCCAGCACCGCCTGCTTGACCTCGGCGGCCAGCCCCTCGAAGCTGCCCAGCTGCGCGGCCGGGGTGTCGGCCGTGCCCAGCGCCAGCAGGCCGTCGGCCTCCATGTCCCGCAGCAGCTGGCGGCTGTCCTCCAGCGCCTGCCGGGTGGAGGCGTCCTGCGCTTTCAGCGCTTCGTTTTGCCGGCGCAGCAGCTTGTCCAGGTCCTTTTGCTGCTCCAGCAGGGCCTTGTTCAGGTCCGGGGCGGCCTTGGCGGGCCTGGCGGCTTTGGCCGGCTGCGGGGGCTTGGCCCCGCCCTTGGCCGCGCCTTTGGCCTCGGCCTTCGCGTCGCCCTTTGCGGCCGGCGCGCCGCCCGTGCGCAGGCGGCCCCCCGCGCCAAACACGCTGTTCATCAAGCTCTCCCAATCGTCGTTGTAGCCCATAGCGGAGGCCTCCTTTTCGTATCGCTTCGTTGTGCTTTTAGTATAGCGGCCCGCGGGGCCTTTGGCAAGGGCGCGCAGGCTGTTTTTGGGCAGAATGCCCAAATCGCGCGCAGAAAACAAAAAATATTTGGGGCGCCCTCTTGCAAAGCAGGCCCCCGTCCTTTACAATATACTGTAGATAGAAAAGGCACCCCCCACCGACAGAAGGATGTGACGGCGATGAGCGTAAAGACCCCCAAGAGCCTGCGGGCCTACTATGACAGCGAGCGCTTCGAGAAGGATTTCCTCTACGATGGCCCGCTGGGCCCCGACTATACCCGCGAGGGCACCCGGCTGCGGCTGTGGGCCCCCACGGCCGAGCAGGTGATGGTCAACCTCTACCGCCAGGGGGACAAGGGCTTTTGCATCGGCTCGCTGACGATGGAGCGGCGGGAGCACGGCTGCTGGACCATCTACCTGCCCGGCGACCAGCACGGGCTGTACTACACCTTTTCGGTGCGGGTGAACGGCCAGGTGCGCGAGACCGGCGACCCCTACGCCCGCGCCGCCGGCGTGAACGGCGTGCGCAGCATGATCGTGGACCTGCGCCGCACCGACCCCTCGGGCTGGCAGTTCGACCGGCGGCCGGTGATCCCCCCCGCCCGGCGGGTGATCTGGGAGGTGAGCGTCCGCGACTTCTCCTGGGACCCGGACGGCGGCTTTGCGCGGCCGTGGCGGGGCAAATACCTGGCCTTCACGCAGGAGGGCACCACCCTGGCGGGGGACAACATCTGCCCCACGGGCCTGAACTACCTGCGCCGCCTGGGCGTCAGCTATGTGCAGCTGATGCCGGTGTTCGACTTTGGCAGCGTGGACGAGGCGCGCCCGCTGCGCCTGCAATACAACTGGGGCTACGACCCCACCAATTACAACGTGCCCGAGGGCAGCTACTCCACCGACCCCTACCACGGCGAGGTGCGCATCCGCGAGTTCAAGCAGATGGTGGCCGCCCTGCACAAGGCGGGCATAGGCGTGGTGATGGACGTGGTGTATAACCACATGTACCGGCAGGAGAACGTGCTGAACGACACCGTGCCGTACTACTTTTTCCGCCAGAACCCCGACGGCACGCTGTCCAACGGCAGCGGCTGCGGGTGCGAGTTCTGCTGCGAGCGCCCGATGGCCCGCCGCTATATGATCGACTCGGTCCTCTACTGGGCGAAGGAGTACCACATCGACGGCTTCCGCTTCGACCTGATGGGCCTGTTCGACGTCGATACGATGAACGAGCTGCGCGCCGCGCTGGATAAGCTGCCCCGCGGCAAGGACATCCTGATGTACGGCGAGCCCTGGCAGGGCGGCCAGAGCATGCTGCGCCGCTACGAGGCCAACAAGGCCAACTTGCAGATGCTGAACACCCGCATCGGCGTGTTCAGCGACGACACCCGGGACGCCATCAAGGGCAACTGCTTCGACGCGCGCAGCCCCGGCTACGTGGAGGGCAAGCAGGACGCCTTCTGGGACATAGGCGCGGCGGTGGGGGCCTGGTGCCTGCAGGACCGCGTCGACCCCCGCGCCCCCAGCCAGATCATCAGCTACGTGTCGGCCCACGACAACCTGACGCTGTGGGATAAGCTGATGGCCGTCAAATACAAAAAGCCGGACTATTCCGCCGCGCCGGACGTCATCCTGGCGCAGAACCGCCTGGCCGCCGGCATCTACCTGACCTGCATGGGCACGCCCTTCATGCAGGCAGGGGAGGAGTTCGCCCGCACCAAAAAGGGCCTGCACAACAGCTACCGCTCGCCGGCGTCCATCAACCAGCTGGACTGGGGCCGGGCGGCCCGCTTCCACGGGCTGGTGGATTACTACCGCGGGCTGATCGCCCTGCGGGCCCGCTTCCCGCGCTTGGGCGACGGCAAGCTGGAGAGCGCCCACGCCATCGAGTTCTTCTCGCTGGAGCCGCCGCTCGAAGGCTGGCATTTGGAGGCCGCCGGCGGCGACGGCGCGGCCTGGCCGGAGATCGCGGTCTTCTATAACCCCTTGCCCCAGCAGGTCACCGTGCCCCTGCCGGAGGGCCGCTGGCGCCTGCTGTGCGACGGCGTATCCTCCAGCCTGTGGCGCGGCAGCGAGGTGATCCGCACCGGCTCCACCGTGCTGCTGCCCTACAGCGCGACCATCCTGGGCCAGGTATAAAGCAAAAGGCGCCCGCCGCTGCGGACGCCTTTTTATTAGCAGTGCTTTACCGCGCGCAGCGCAAGGCCCGCGGCCAGGCCCGCCAGGGCCGGGCACAGCCAGCCCAGGCCCAGCGTATACAGCGGCAGCCAGCGCCCCGCGGCGTCCAGCAGGCCGCCCAAAGGCAGCGCCGCCTGGGCCGGGGCGGGCAGGGCTCCCAGCAGGTCCAGCGCGGCCGCCGGCAGGGTGAAGGCCGTCACGCACAGGTAGACGCGGCGGTCGTTGCCGAACAGCCCGCCCGCCAGCGACAGCAAGATCAGCGTGATGGCCAGCGGGTACAGGAACATCAGCACCGGGGTGGCCCAGGCCAGGATGCTGTTCAGGCCGAGGTTCGCCGCGGCGAAGGAGAACAGGCAGAAGCCTGCCGCCCACGCCCGGTAGCCCGGCCCGCGAGGGAACAATTCGCAGAAGGTCTGCGCGCAGCTGGTGATCAGCCCGACGGCCGTCTTGACGCAGGCGAAGGTGACCGTCACCGCCAAAATCACCGCGCCAAAGCCGCCGAAGTAGTGCCGCGCGATGCACAGCAGCGCCTCGCCCCCGTTGGCCGCGGCCGGGTACAGCGCGCGGCTCTCGGCCCCCATGACGGCCACCGCCAGGTACAGCAGGCCCATCAGCCCGCAGCCCAGGCAGCCGGCGGCCACCGTATTGGCTGCCACGGCCCCCGGCGCGGTGACGCCCAGGCCCCGTATGACCTGCACCACCACGATGCCGAAGGCCAGCCCCGCCAGCGCGTCCATCGTGTTGTACCCCTCGAGGAAGCCCCCCACGAAGGCCGACTGCGCATAGATGCCCGTGGGCGCGGCGGCGTCCGGCGGGCCCATGGGCCGGGCCAGGGCCGTGACCAGCAGCACCGCCAGGCAGGCCAGGAACAGCGGGTTGAGCACCTTGCCCACCCAGGTCAAAATTTTGCCCGGCCGCAGCGAGAACCACAGCACCGCCGCGAAAAAGGCCAGCGAGAACAGCGCCAGCGCCCCCTGGCCGCCGCCGCCCCCCAGCGCCGGGGCCACGCCCACCTCGAAGGGGACGGTGGCGCAGCGCGGTATGGCGAAGAAGGGCCCTATGGTCAGGTACAGCAGGCAGGTAAAGAACAGGCTGTAGCGCGGCCCCACCCGGCGGCTGAGCTCGGCCAGGCCGCCGCAGCGGCTGATGCCCAGCGCCGCCACCCCCAGCAGGGGCAGCCCCACGCCGGTGACCAGCAGCCCCGCCGACGCCGCCAGCACCCGGCTGCCCGCCAGCTGGCCCATGGACGCGGGGAAGATCAGGTTGCCCGCACCAAAGAACAGCCCGAACAGCATGCTGCCCACGGCCAACAGCTCCCGGAAGGAGAGTTTCGTTTTCATCCCAAGCACCTTCTCGTGTGTTGTATTTGCTTCATGATAGCACATTGTAAGATGAAAGTAAATGACGAACCGCACGCATCCCCCTCGCCAAAGGGGCCGAACTCTGCTACACTAAGGAAGAAAAAGGGGAGCAAACGAGCAAACGACCCCGAAACCCCGCCGCCGCGGCCGTATCCTGCCGGCAGCGGGACAAACCGCACATCCATTGAAGGGAGGCCCATCCATGCAGCCAGAGACCGAACAGCCCCTGCGGGGCAAAGAGCACGGCCTTGTGTTCCAGGTGCGGGCGGCCCAGGCCGACCCGGCGGCCGCCGACGCCCTGGTGGGGCAGTACATGCCCTTTATTCGCAGCGAGACCTATAAATTCACCCACGCGCCCGTCGAGGCCGGCCACGAGGACGAGCTGAGCATCGCCACGCTGGCCTTTTACGAGGCGGCGCTGAGCTACCAGGCGGGGCGGGGGGCCTTTTTGCCCTACGCGGCCGCGGCCATACGCAACCGCCTGATCGACCATTACCGCACCGAGCAGCGGCACGGGGGCAGCGTCTCGCTGGACGCGCCCGCCGGGGAGGACGGCCGCCTGCTGGCCGAGACGCTGCCCGACAGCCGCGACGACATCGGCGCATACGAGCTGCGCCAGGCCACCCGCGCCGAGATCGCGGAGTTCGGCCGGCAGCTGGCGAAGTTCGGGCTGAGCTTTTCGGACGTGGCCGACAACTGCCCCCGCCAGCAGCGCACCCTGGAGGCCTGCCGCGCGGTGCTGGACTGCGCCCGCGCCAACCCCATCCTGCTGGAAAAGCTGCTGCGCACGGGCCGCCTGCCCATGCGGGAGCTGGCCTTTGGCTCCGGCGTGGAAAAAAAGACCATCGAGCGCCACCGCAAGTACCTGGTGGCCATTTTGCTGGCCTTCACCAACGGGTACGAGATCATCCGGGGGCACCTGTGCCAGCTGACGCCGAGAGGAGGGACGCGGGAATGAAATATCTGGTCATGGAGACCCACCCCGCCTATGCGGTGGTGCTGGACGAGGGGGGCCGCTTCCTCAAAGCGGCGAACCTGCACTATCAGGTGGGCGAGACGGTGGACGAGGTGATCGAGCTGCAGGCGGCGCCGCCCCGCCGCCGTCGCCGGCCGCTGTGGGGCTTTGTGTGCGCGCTGGCGCTGGTATGCTGCGGCCTTGCCGCCTACGCGGGCTGGTGGCAGCCGAACTTTGCGCCCTACGGCGTGCTGCGCATCCGCATCAACCCGGATGTGGAGCTGACCGTGAGCAAGACCGACCGCGTGCTGGACGCCCGCGCCCGGAACGAGGCGGGCGCTGCGCTGCTGGAAAAGCTGGAGCTGAAGGGCGAGGACAGCGACGAGGCCGTGGAGAAACTGGTGGAAGAAGCCATCGACCAGGGCTGGCTGCCGGAGGGCGGCCTTGTGTCCATCGACGCCGAGAGCGAGGACGATGACTGGGAGCTGCGGGAGGAAGCCGCCCTCGGCGCGCAATTGCGGGACGAGTTCGGCACATACTTCGCCCTGCGGCTGGGCGCGCTGGAGGACAGCCGCGAGGACTGGGACGCCGCCAGCAGCGAAAACCGGGACCCCGCCAGCAGCGAGAATAGGTATGCCGGCCGCGAGGACTGGGATGACGACGATGACGATGATGACGACGACTGGGACGATTGGGACGAATACGACTGAAAAATTTTTGCCGGCGGCCCCGGTTTCGGGCGGGCAGGGACGTATCCTGTATACGTAAGCCGGACGTAAGCCGGACGCGGAAGGAAGCGCAAAAAACTTTCCAAAAAAATTTCGCGACGGCCCCGGTTTCGGGGCGCAGGCCCCGTATCCTGTATACAAAGAAACAAACCCACCCCCCAAAACCATAAGGAGATGACTACCATGAAAAAGAACCGCAAGCTGAGCCTGACCCTCGCCGCCGCCCTCGCCCTGACCGTCCTGACCGCCTGCGGCTCGATGTCCGCGGCCGCGGCCATCGACCTGGCCACCGCCAAGCAGATCGCCGCCGACTACCTCGGCCGCAATGTGGACGAGCTGCGCTTTATTGAATGGGAGCGCGACGACGGCAAGTATGAGCTGGAGCTGATCGTGGACGGCTACGAGTACGACTTTGAGATCGGCGCATCCTCCGGCCGCGTGCTGGAAGTGGACTGCGAGCGGCTGGACAGATGGGACTGAGCCGCGCACGGCCCACAAAATACCCCTGACAGAGACAAATAACAGAACAGCCGCCCGGGGCCTGGACCCTCGGGCGGCTGTTTTTGTTGGATCTGTTAAGTTGGCGGCAGGGGCTTGATGCGTGCAGCGCGTGCGGGCCGAGCCGAGCAGCTGCCGGAGCCATTTGAAAAGTCTTTTGCCTACTTTTCTTCAGAAAAGTAGGTCTTCAGAAAAGTAGGGGTTAGTCGTCGTTGTCGAGCTTGAGGACGGCGGTAAAGGCCTCGCTGGGCAGGCTGACCGAGCCGAGCTGGCGCATCTTCTTTTTGCCTTCCTTCTGCTTTTCCAGCAGCTTCTTCTTGCGTGTGATGTCGCCGCCGTAGCACTTGGCCAGCACGTCCTTGCGCAGGGCCTTGACGGTCTCGCGGGCGATCACCTTGCCGCCCACCGCCGCCTGCACCGGGATCTCAAAGAGGGTGCGGGGGATGTTGTCCCGCAGCTTTTCGCAGATGCGGCGCCCCTTGGCGTAGGCGTTGTCGCGGAATACGATCATCGACAGCGCGTCCACCATCTCGCCCGCCAGCAAAAAGTCCAGGCGCACAAGGTCGCTCTGGCGGTACTCCTTGAACTCATAGTCGTAGCTGGCATAGCCGCGGCTGCGGCTCTTGATGGCGTCGAAAAAGTCGTAGACGATCTCGCCCAGGGGCATGGCGTAGTGCAGGTCGACGCGCACATCGTCAAGATACTTCATGTCGATCAGTACGCCGCGCTTTTGCTGGCACAGGTCCATCAGGCCGCCCACGTAATCGTTGGGCGTGTACAGGTGCACGTCCACAAAGGGCTCCTCCTGGGCGGCGATCTGGGACGGGTCAGGGTACTCGGAAGGGTTCGAGATGACTTTCACCTCGCCGTCCGTCAGGGTGATGCGGTACTGTACGCCGGGCGTGGTGGTGACAAGGTCGAGGTCGAACTCCCGCTCCAGCCGCTCGGTGATGATCTCCATGTGCAGCAGGCCCAAAAAGCCGCAGCGGAAGCCGAAACCCAGCGCCGCGCTGTTCTCCGGCTCGTAGGTCAGGCTGGCGTCGTTCAGCTGCAGCTTTTCCAGCGCGTCCTTCAGGTCCGGGTAGCGCTTGCCGTCGGCAGGGTATACGCCGCAAAAGACCATGGGCTTGACCTGCCGGTACCCGGGCAGAGCCTCGGGCGTGGGGCGCTCGGCCAGGGTGATGGTGTCGCCCACGCGGGTGTCCTGCACCGTCTTGATGCTGGCCGTCAGGTACCCGACCTCGCCGGCCGCCAGCTGCCCGCAGGGCGAAAGGCTGGTGGCCCCCATGTGGCCCACCTCCACCAGGGTGAACTTCGCCCCGGTGGCCATCATCAGGATGGTGTCGCCCGGCTTGACCGTGCCCTCGAACACGCGGATGTAGACGATGACGCCCTTGTAGCTGTCGTAGACGCTGTCGAAGATCAGCGCCTTGAGGGGCGCGTCGGGGTCGCCGGTGGGGGCGGGGATGTCCGCCACCACGCGCTCCAGCACCTGGCCGATGTTCAGGCCCGTCTTGGCCGAGATGCGCGGCGCGTCCATGCAGGGCAGGCCGATGACGTCCTCCACCTCCTGCGCCACCTCGTCCGGGTGCGCGCTGGGCAGGTCGATCTTGTTCAGCACCGGCACCAGCTCCAGGCCGTGCTCCAGGGCCATGTAGGTGTTGGCCAGGGTCTGCGCCTCGACGCCCTGGGTGGCGTCCACCACCAGGATAGCGCCCTCGCAGGCGGCCAGGCTGCGGCTGACCTCGTAGGCAAAGTCGACGTGGCCCGGGGTGTCGATCAGATTCAGCTCATAGGTCTGGCCGTCCTGGGCGTTGTAGTGCATGGTGACGGCCCGTGCCTTGATGGTGATGCCGCGCTCGCGCTCGATGTCCATGTTGTCGAGGATCTGGTCGGACATGGTGCGCTCGTCGACGCTCTGGGTCAGCTCCAGGATGCGGTCGGACAGGGTGGATTTGCCGTGGTCGATGTGGGCGATGATGCAAAAGTTGCGGATGTTCTTGTTTGCCATGATTCCTCCAGATCAAACGTTGAGATGATCGTCGATATAAACGGCCCTGCCGCTTTGGACATAGACGCGGGGCACCCGGCGGGCCACCCCGCACAGCACCTCGTAGGCGATGGTGCCGGTCTTTTGGGCGATGGCTTCGGCGCTGTCGCCCGCGCCGCCGCCCCAGAGGACGGCCTCGTCCCCTTCGCGCACATCGGGCAGGCCGGTGACGTCCACCAGCAGCTGGTCCATGCAGACGCGGCCCAGCACCGGGCAGGCGCGGCCGTGCAGCTCCACCATGCCCCTGCCCTCGCTGAGCAGGCGCGGGTAACCGTCGGCGTAGCCGGCGCAGAGGGTGGCGGCCAGGGTGGGGGCCGCGGCGGTAAAGCGCCGCCCATAGCTGGCCGATTGGCCGGGCTGCAGCTGCTTGACCATGCTGACGACAGTCTTCAGCGCCATGACGGGCCGCAGGCCGGGGCAGGGCACCGCGCCGCTGGGCGGGTAACCGTACAGGATGATGCCCGGGCGGCCCATGCAGCGCGCCCGGGGCAGCCCGGCGGGCCAGTCGGGGTGCAGCAGGGTGCCGGCCGAGTTGTCGCAGTGGACAAGGGCGGGCTCGCGCCCGGCGGCGCGCAGCGCCTCGAAGGCGCGGACGAACAGGGCGTGCTGGGCGGCGGTGTAAGCCACGCTGTCCGCCTCCGCCTCGTCCGCCACCGAAAAGTGCTGGAACAGCCCCGTCATGCGCAGGCCGGGCAAGGCGGCCGCGGCCAGCATCTCGCCCACGGCAGCGTCGAAGCCGCTTTGCAGCGCAAAGCCGATGCGGCCCATGCCGGTGTCGGCCTTCAGGTGGATGTCCACCGTGCACCCGGCGGCTACGGCCTGCGCCGACAGGGCGCGGGCGTAGGGCAGGGAATAGCAGCACTGGGTGATGCGCTGCCCGGCCAGCACGCCGGCAAAGCGCGGCTCGGTGCGGCCCAGGATCAGGATGGGCAGGCCGAGGCCGGCCCGGCGCAGCTCCAGCGCCTCGGTCAGGCGGCTGACGGCCAGCCAGGCCGCCTCCTCTTCGGCAAAGACGCGGGCGCAGCGCACCGCGCCGTGGCCGTAGGCGTCGGCCTTGACCACCGCGCACAGGGGCAGGCCCTTTGCCTGCCGCATCGTCAAGCGGAAATTATGGCGCAGCGCGTCCAGGTCGATCTCGGCCCAGACGTGGCGCTCGAATGCGGTCTCATCCATTGTGCCCGCCTCTCAATCTTGTCGTGGTATCACGTAGGAGCCCCGCCCGCTGTGCAGCGGCCGCCAGCCGTCGATGCCGCTTTCCTGCAAGGCGTGCAGGGTCTTCTGGCGGAAGGCGTGGTCGCTGCGGCAGCGCTCATGGACGAAGTCCTTGGTCTTTTCCCGGGTGGTGGCGCCGTCGGCGGGGCAGCGGCTTTTGACGATGGGCAGCCCGGCCTCGTAGACGGCGGCCTTCACCTCGGCCTCGGTGGCCAGCAGCATGGGCCGGATCAGGGTCAGCCCTCGCCGGGACAGGTAGGTCACCGGCGAAAAGCAGCCGATGCGCCCCTCCTGCCAGAGGTTCATATAAAAGGTCTCGACGGCGTCGTCGAGGTGGTGGCCGAGGGCCACCTTGTTGCAGCCCAGCTG
>CALXGZ010000142.1 GCA_944387975.1 uncultured Faecalibacterium sp. | reverse complement strand
TGAACAGGTTGATGTAGACGCTGGTGCCGTCGTCCAGGCGGGCGGGCACCACGCAGGGGCAGATGCTGGAGCCGAACTTGATCTTCATGTCCTCCAGGATCTGGAAGTAGTTGGAGTGCTCGAGGTCCGACTTCGAGACAAAGACCATCGTGGCCTTGCCGTTTTTGCGCGCCAGCTGGAAGGCCTTCTCGGCGCCGACGGTGACGCCGCTGCGGCCCGACACGCACACCAGCACGCTCTCGGCGGCGCGGATGCCCTCGTACTCGCCGGCTTCAAAGTCGAACAGGCCCGGCGCGTCGATCAGGTTGTACTTGATCCCGCCGTACTCCACCGGGACCACCGAAGCCGAAAGGCTGGCCTTCCGCTTGGCTTCCTCCGGGTCGAAGTCGGAGATCGTGGTGCCGTCTTCCACGCGGCCCATCCGCTCGGACGCACCCGAAAAATAGACCAATGCCTCGGTCAGCGTCGTTTTGCCGCTGCCGGCATGGCCTGCAATCAAGATGTTGCGGATATTGTTGCTTGCGTATTTCATAACGGTCTTTTCCCTCTTTTCCGCCTGGCGGGACTTCTCTCCGCTTTTGTGGCATATTTTACAAAGATAATACCACAACCCGGGCGCGTTTTAAATGTTTTGCGGCAGATTTAGCCTTCCAAAGTTCACAGCTTACTTTTGTGCATTTTGACAAGTAAAGCGCCCCCGCATTGTGTTTTGCACGCTGATACGGTATAATACCAGCAAAACAACGCACAGCGGGAGGCGCTTTTTATGGACCAACGCAAGGATTATATCAACTGGGACGAGTATTTTATGGGCATCGCGCTGCTGTCGGCCATGCGCTCGAAGGACCCGAACAGCCAGGTGGGGGCCTGCATCGTCAGCCCCGAGAACAAAATTTTGTCCCTGGGCTACAACGGCATGCCCACCGGCTGCGACGACGACGCCATGCCCTGGGGCCGCGAGGGCGAGCCCCTGGACACCAAATACATGTACGTCTGCCACGCCGAGCTGAACGCCATCCTCAACAGCGCCCACAACAACCTCAAGGGCGCGCGCATCTACGTCACGCTGTTCCCCTGCAACGAGTGCACCAAGGCCATCATCCAGTCGGGCATAGGCGAGATCGTCTACTACGGCGACAAGTACCACGACAGCGACTCGAGCGTGGCGGCGCGCTTCATGCTCAAGCGGGCCGGCGTGCGCGTGACGCCCTACAAGGCCAGCGGCCGGCGCGTGGAGTTCACGCTTTAACTTGACACAGGGCGGCCGCAAAGCGTATAATGTTTGCATATCCGCCACATTATGCGCGTGAAAGTGTATATATGCAGAAAGGAAGTTTCGTTATGGATCTGAAAGGACGCAGCTTTTTAAAGCTGCTCGACTATAGCCCCGCCGAGATCGGCGCCCTGATCGACCTGGCGGCCAAATTCAAGGCCGAAAAAAAGGCCGGCGTGCGCCACGACGGGCTGCGCGGCAAGAACATCGCCCTCATCTTTGAAAAGACCTCCACCCGCACGCGCTGCAGCTTCGAGGTGGCCGCCCACGACCTGGGCATGGAGGTGACCTACCTCGACCCCGCGGGCAGCCAGATCGGCAAAAAGGAGTCCATCGCCGACACCGCCCGGGTGCTGGGGCGCATGTTCGACGGCATCGAGTACCGCGGCTACGGCCAGGCCGTCGTCGAGGAGCTGGCCTGCTACGCCGGCGTGCCGGTCTGGAACGGGCTGACCAACGAATTCCACCCCACGCAGATCCTGGCCGACTTTTTGACCATACGGGAGCATTTCGGCCGTCTGGCGGGGGTCAACTTCGTCTACTTCGGCGACGCCCGCTACAACATGGGCAACAGCCTGATGGTGGGCTGCGCCAAGATGGGCCTGCACTTCACGGCCTGCGCGCCCAAAAAGTACTGGCCGGACCCGGCCCTCGTCGCGCAGTGCCAGGCCATCGCGGCCGAGACGGGGGCCACGCTCCGCTTTGAGGAGGCCCCCCTCGCCGCCGCCCGCGGCGCGGATGTGCTGTACACCGACGTGTGGGTCTCCATGGGCGAGCCCGTCGAGGTCTGGGCCGAGCGCATCGCCGACCTGGCCCCCTACCAGATCAACGCCGCCCTGATGGCGGCCGCCGGGCCGCAGGCCGTCTTTATGCACTGCCTGCCCGCCTTCCACGACCACAAGACCGCCGTCGGCAAGGAGATGGGCGAGCGCTTTGGCCGCGACGCGATGGAGGTCAGCAACGACGTGTTCGAAGGCCCGCAGAGCATCGTCTTTGACGAGGCGGAAAACCGCATGCACACCATCAAGGCCGTGATGGCCGCCACACTGGGCTACACCGGCGCATAAAAACAAGAGCCGCGGGCGGGACGTGCCGCGGCTCTTTTGCAGCGTGTATTTGCGGCGTTCAGCGGGGCAGGAGGCCGGCAGCGGTCAGACTGCGGCGGAGAATGCTGCCGAGGCCGGAGGCCAGGGCCACCTTGACCAGGTCAAGCGGGATGAAGGGAATGACGCACACGGTCAGCGCATAGGGCAAGGTGCAGCCCATCTGCAGAGCGAACCACCCCGTGCCGAAGGCGTAGCACACCGCCACGCCCGCCGCCAGGCCCAGCGCCGACCACAGCGCCTTGCCGCCCGTGCGCTCCACGGCCCAGCCGCCCAGCAGCGCCTGGGCCAGATAGCCGAGCAGGTAGCCGCCCGTCGGCCCGAACAGCACCGCCGCGCCCCCCGCATAGCCCGCAAACACCGGCAGCCCCGCCGCGCCCAGCAGCAGGTAGGCCGCCGTGCTCAGCGCGCCGAGGCGGGGCCCCAGCAGCCAGGCGGCCAGGCTGACGGCAAAGTTCGCCATGGCGATGGGCACAGGGCCCACCGGCACCGACAGCGGCCCCAGCACGCACATCACCGCGGTCATCAGCGCGGCGGCCGTCAGGGCGGGGATATCCCGTTTTTTCTCTCTTGCCATTTTTATCATCATCGCCTTTCTGGGGCCAGTATACAGAAAAGCGCCCCGAAAAGCAATCCAAACTTGTGTAAAAAAAGGAGCGTTTGCCTATGGGCGGCGGAAAGATCACCCGGCCCGGCTTCGGGCTGGGCCAGCCCGATCCGGGCCACCCCATGACCGAATTTTACACCCTGCTTCTGGACGCGCTGGCCTCGGCCGAAAGCTTTGCCCTGCCGGCGCTGTACGCCCGCTTCGACCCGCCGCCCTGGCCCATCGAGCCGGAGGAGGCGCGGGACTGGTGCAGCCTTGCCCCCGCGCCGAAGGAGGGCTATGTGCGCCTTGTGCCCCCGGGGCGGCTGCGCGTGCGCTCGGCGGAGCTGCGCTGCACCGCCGCCGGCGTGCCCGCCGCCCTGATGCTGGCCGAAGAGGGCCGGCGCGCCACCTGCGCGGTGCGGCTGCTGCCGCCGGTGCTTTGGCCCGCGGACGAGGCGGCCCCGCCCTGGCCGGACGCGTCCTGCGCCCTGACGGCGGTACTCGGCCCCGACGCGCCGGAGCTGGCCGACCGCGCGCCCCGGCAGCTGGCCCGCCGCCTGATCGAGAGCGATGCGGGCAAGGCCTGGGCCAGCCACCCCCTGCTGGACCGCTGGCTGGCCGCACAGGGCGCCCGCTGGCAGCGGCTCTGGCGCTGAGCGGTTTTTGCGCCCGGTTTTTCCCCTGTCATGTGCGAAAGTTTCACTTTACAGCTTGCACAAAAAGTTGTATGATATTTTGGCGTTAAGCACAAATATAGGGGAGGAATCGCTTGTGAATAAAGATCTGACGGTGGGCAAACCTTCCACCGTGCTGTGGAAGTTCTGCCTGCCCATGTTCGGCAGCGTGGTCTTTCAGCAGCTGTACAACATCGCCGACAGCCTGGTGGCCGGCAAATTCGTCGGCGAGGCGGCCCTCGCGGCCGTGGGCAACAGCTATGAGATCACCCTGATCTTCATCGCCTTCGCCTTTGGCTGCAACATCGGCTGTTCGGTCATCGTATCGCGCTTTTTCGGCGCAAAGCAGTACCGCGACATGAAGACCGCCGTCAGCACCGCGCTGATCGGCTGCGCGGCGCTGGTGGCTTTGCTGATGCTGGCGGGGCTGTTCGGCTGCGACGCGCTGCTGGAGCTGATCAACACCCCGGCGGAGATCCTGGCCGACTCGGCCCTGTACCTCGACATCTACGTGCTGGGGCTGCCCTTCATGTTCTTTTACAACGTGGCGACGGGCATTTTCTCGGCCCTGGGCGACAGCAAGACGCCCTTCTTCTTCCTGGCGGCCTCGTCGGTCAGCAACATCTTTATGGATATCCTCTTCGTCACGGCCTTCGATATGGGGGTGGCGGGCGTAGCCTGGGCCACCTTTTTGTGCCAGGGGGTCAGCTGCGTGCTGGCCGTCTGGGCGGTGGCCCGCCGGATGCGGGCCATCCCCACCGCGGAAAAGCCCGCCCTCTTCTCCTGGCGGATGCTGGGCAAGATCGCCGTCATCGCGGTGCCCAGCATTTTGCAGCAGAGTTCGGTGTCGGTGGGCAACATCGTCATCCAGAGCGTCATCAACAGCTTCGGCGCCAGCGTCATCGCCGGCTATTCGGCGGCGGTCAAGCTGAACAACCTCGTCATCACCTCCTTCACCACGCTGGCCAACGGCATCTCCAACTACACCAGCCAGAACCTCGGCGCGGCCAAGCCCGAGCGCGTGCGCCAGGGCTACGCAGCCGGCGTCAAGCTGGTCTGGCTGATCTGCGTGCCGCTGGCGGCGGCCTACTTCTTCGCCGGGCGGCCGCTGCTGTACCTCTTCATGAGCGAGCCCTCCGGCACCGCCATCGACACCGGCATCCTCTTTTTGCGCATCGTCGCGCCCTTCTACTTCGTGGTGTCGGTCAAGCTGGTGTCGGACGGCGTGCTGCGCGGCTGCTCGCTGATGGTGCAGTTCATGGTGGCCACCTTCGCGGACCTGATCCTGCGCGTGGCCCTCTCGGTGGCGCTCTCGTCCACCGCCCTGGGCTCCACCGGCATCTGGCTGTCCTGGCCCATCGGCTGGTGCATCGGCACGGGGCTGTCGCTCGCGTTCTGCCTGCGGGCCATCGGCCGCGCCAAAGCCGCCGAGGCCCCCGCCGCGGAGGAAGCCTGACGCCCCGCGCCCACGCCAGGAATTGCCTGTCAAGGAAAAGTAGAGGTGAAATTTGTTAAAGTTCACAATAAACAAGTCTCATGTATCGAAAAACTATGGCTGGTTTGTGACTTGCGGGCGGCGCTTTAGTTGATTATACTATGTACAAAGCAAGGGAGCTTCAAGGGAGAAGGGGCTCCCTTGCTTGTCTATTACACTTTGATATTCTAAAGTAAGCAAGCAAGAAAGAGGGATTTTGAGTATGAAAACGAGCATTTCCCGCCGCCAGTTCCTGGCTGTCGTGGGCGCGGCCGCCGCTGTGGGCGCGCTGAGCGCCTGCGGCTCTTCCTCCAGCTCCACCGCCGCCTCCACCGCAGGCGCGGCCTCCGGTTCCGGCGCCGCCGCCGGCGACACCATCAAGGTGGGCCTGCTGGCCCCCCTGACCGGCGACGTGTCGGTGTACGGCATCGCCGTGGCCAACGGCGCGGCCCTGTACATCAAGCAGGTCAACGAGGCCGGCGGCATCAACGGCAAGCAGATCGACCTGATCCAGATGGATGAGCAGGGCGACGCCACCCAGGCCGTCACCTGCTTCACCCAGATGGTGGACGAGGGCATCACCGCCCTGATCGGCGACGTCACCACCACCCCGACCCTCGCCGTCGTGGCCGAGAGCCAGGAGTACAACATGCCCATGGTCTCCGCCTCCGCCACCGCCGAGGCCGTCACCTACGACGCCGAGACCGACACCGTCTACCAGAACGTGTTCCGCACCACCTTCACCGACCCCTTCCAGGGCGTGAAGATGGCCGACTACGCCACCGAGAAGCTGGGCTACACCAAGGCCGCCGTCATCTACCAGACCGGCGCGGACTACAACGAGGGCCTGGCCACCAACTTTGAGGCCGAGTTCGAGGCCAACGGCGGCCAGATCGTCGCCTCCGAGACCTACTCCGCCGGCGACGTCGACTTCAAGACCCAGCTGACCACCATCCTGAACGCCGGCCCCGAGGTCGTCTACTGCCCCAACTACTACGAGGACGTGGGCCAGATCCTGACCCAGGCCG
>CALXGZ010000141.1 GCA_944387975.1 uncultured Faecalibacterium sp. | reverse complement strand
TTCGTACTTTGCCATTTTGTGCACCTCCTTTTGGACATAAGGGCTTCGGGTGGAAGCCAAGGGTCCGCGGGGCTTCCCGCGGGGCCGTCTTTACAGACAGCAATTCATTATACCAAGAGAAGGCGGGCTTGTCAATCACTTTTTTCGTTTTTCTTCACCCGATGGCAAGGCCCGCCCCCTCTTCCCGCAGGGAGAGGACGTGGCAGCTGCCGGGGCCGAAGACGGCGTCCATCGCGGCGCGGTAGCGCGCGAGGCACGCCGCCGGGACAAAGGCCTGGATGGTGCCGGCAAAGCCGCCGCCCTGCATCCGCCAGGCGCCGCCACTGCCCGCCAGAAGCTGCTCGCTGAGGGCCAGCGCGACCGAAAGGGCCTGGTTGGCCGGGTCCGCGCCGCTGTAGACGTTCTGGCACAGGGTGAAGGAGTCGTGGCCGCTCTCCCGCACCAGGGCCAGGAACGCTTCAAAGCGGCCCGCGCGCAGGGCGCGGTCCTCGGCGAGGGTGCGCGCGTTCTCGCGGAAGAAGTGGGCCGCGCGCAGGCAGGCGCGGTCCCCGCACTGGGCGCGCAGGACGGGCAGCCGGGCCCAGAAGTCTGCCTCCCGCACCTGGCCCAGCACCTTGCAGCCGTCGAAGCAGGCGGCCACCGCCTCCATCTCGCTGCGGATGGCGGCGAACTCGGCAGTCAGCTCGCTGTGGCTGCCCCGGGTGTCGGTGACGCACAGGCGCATGCCCGCGGGCAGCAGGCCCCCGGCGTGGATCTTTTCGACGCGCGGGGTCTCGGGGTCCTCGAAGTCGGCGAAGATCACCCCGCCCAGGGCGCTGGCCAGCTGGTCCAGCAGGCCGCTGGGCTTGCCGAAGTAGATATTCTCGGCGTACTGGCCCAGGCGCGCCACCTGCGCCGGCGTCAGCCCGCAGCCGAACTCGCCGTTCATGATAGCGCCCATGCCCATCTCGAAGGCCGCCGAGCTGGACAGCCCCGAGCCCCGCAGCACGTCGCTGGTGGTGTAGGCGTCGTAGCCGCCCAGCTCC
Source organism: uncultured Faecalibacterium sp. (assembly GCA_944387975.1). GTDB lineage: Bacteria > Bacillota > Clostridia > Oscillospirales > Ruminococcaceae > Faecalibacterium. The sequence goes on along the minus strand of CALXGZ010000141.1, from coordinate 5,266 downwards.
CGCCCCATGGAGCGGAAGCCCTCCGCCAGGCCCCGGATCAGGCTGGCCGAGTGGGTGAACTCCCCGTTTTGCAGATCGGACTGGTCCAGGTCCACCACGTCCAGCTTGTTGAAGCCCCAGGACTTGACCCGGATGTAGCGGTCGTCGTTTTGGGCGGCCACCGCCACCAGGTCCAGCCCCACCGCCGCCGCCAGGCCGTAGCCGTGCTGGTGGTCGGTGTGGTTGCCCCCCAGCTCGGCCCGGCCGGGCGCGGTGTAGATGCGTACCTGCCGCCCCGGGCCGAAATAAAGCTCGAACCCGTCCAGCGCCGCGCACCAGCGCCTGCGCTGCCGGGCCAGCACCTCCTCCGATGGGCCGTACAATGTGCGCAGCACGCCGTCCCAGACGCCCGCCGCGATCTCCTGCCGCCTCTGTGCGCTTGTCGCCATAGCTACCCCCTTGCTTTTATCGTGTTTGTGGGCTGTGATGTCTTTATTGTAGCCCAAGCGCGGGCTTTTTGCAATTTTCTTTGGGCGAAAAATGGGATTTTCGGCGTCCGGGACAAAGAACCGGATGTACTTTTGTTGAATTTGCGCCGCCGGATATGGTATACTGGTGCCAGCCCGCCCCGCGCGGCCAATCTGCCCAACAAGGAGGCCCCTTTATGCCGGAGGTATACAAGCAGTCGTTCAAACCCAATTTCACCAGCAACGCCGACCTGTCCGTCTTCAACTGCGGGCTGGAGCGCTGCGCCCCCGGCCACACCTGGGGGCCCGGCATCCGGGACCACTACCTGATCCACCTGGTGCTGGCAGGCAAGGGCAGCTTCCAGACGCGGGGCCAAAGCTGGCAGCTGGCCCCCGGGGACCTGTTCTTTGTGCCGCCCAACCAGCTGAACACCTATACCGCCGACCCCCAGCAGCCCTGGGAGTACTGCTGGGTGGGCTTCAACGGCATCAGCGCGCACCGCTTAGCCTCGCTGCTGCCCTTTTCGGAGGAGCAGCCCGTCCACCACACCCAGCGCCCGGAGGTGATGTACAAGGCGATGGAGAACATCTTCCGCGCCCGCGGCCTGCGCGTGCAGGACGAGACGGCGATGGTGGGCCACCTGTACCTGTTCATCGCCGCGCTGATGGAGGAGACCGGCGAGCGCCGCCCCCACAACACCAGCAGCTCCAGCCAGTACGTTTTGAACGCCATCAAGTACATCCAGTTCAATTACTCCCACGATATCTCCATCGACGACGTGGCCAAGAGCGTGGGCGTGTCCCGCAGCCACCTGTACCGCGTCTTTATGAGCAACGTGGGCAAAAGCCCCATCGACTACCTGACCGAGTACCGCATCAACGAGGCCTGCAAGCTGCTGCAGGGCGGCAGCCTGTCCATCGCGGAGGTGGCCATCTCGGTGGGCTTTTTCGACCAGTTCTATTTTTCACGGGTCTTCAAGCGGGCCAAGGGGGTGCCCCCCAGCAAGTACATGGCCGCGCAGCAGGCCGCCGCGGCCCAGCCGCCGCAGCCCCCCGCCCCCCGCTGAGCCGAAGGAGGAAGCATGTCTTTACAGAAAAACCAGATCATCACCCTGCCCATCGAGCGGCTGTCCGGCGACGGCAGCGGCGTCGGCCACTGGCAAGGCGAGGCGGTCTTCGTGCCGGGCACGGCCCCGGGCGACGTGATCCGCGCCCGCGTGGTCAAGGACTGCAAGCGCTACGCCTTCGGCATCGTGGAGGCGGTGGAGCGCCCCTCCCCCGACCGCATCCCCGCAGACTGCCCCGTGGCCGGGCCCTGCGGCGGCTGCAGCCTGCGGCACCTGCGCTACGCCGCCGAGCTGCGCGCCAAAGAGGCCGCCGTGGCCGACGCCTTCCGCCGCATCGGCGGGCTGGACGTGGCCGTCGAGCCCATCCTGCCCTCCCCCGAGGTGGACCGCTACCGCAACAAGGTGCAGTACCCCGTGGGCCTGGACCGGGACGGGCGGCCCTGCATCGGCTTTTACGCCGGGCGCAGCCACCGCATCGTGCCCTGCGCGGACTGTAGGCTGCAGCCCGCCGTTTTGAACGAGATCGGCCACTACCTGTGCGGCCTGTTCGAGCGGTACGGCATCCGGCCCTACGACGAAGCGACGGGCGCGGGGCTGGTCCGGCACATCTTTCTGCGGCGCGGCGCGCACAGCGGCCAGATCATGGTCTGCCTGGTGTGCACGCGCCCCCGCCTGCCCCACGCCGCCGAGCTGACCGAAGCGCTGCGCGCCCGCTTTGCGGACGTCGCCACCGTCCTGGTCAACGTCAACGCCGAGCGCACCAACGTCATCCTCGGCCGGGACAACCGCGTCCTTTACGGCCCCGGCTACATCGAGGACAGCCTGTGCGGGGTGCCGGTGCGGCTGGGGCCGCTCTCCTTTTATCAGGTGAACACCCCCGGCGCGGAGCAGCTGTACGGCGTAGCCGCCGCCTACGCGGACCCTGACCCCGAGGACCTGGTGCTGGACCTGTACTGCGGGATGGGCACCATCGGCCTGTCCATGGCCGGCCGCTGCCGCGCGCTGACCGGCGTGGAGGTGGTGCCCGAGGCCATCGACAGCGCCCGCGCCAACGCCGCCCGCATGGGCGAAGCCATCGCGGCCAAGTGCCGCTTTTTCTGCGCCGACGCGGGCGAAGCCGCCAGCCGCCTGGCCGCCGAGGGCCTGGCCCCCGACGTCGTCATCGTGGACCCGCCCCGCAAGGGCTGCGACGCGGCCACCCTGGACGCCATCGCCCGCATGTCGCCCCGCCGCCTGGTCTACGTCAGCTGCAACCCCTCCACCGCCGCCCGCGACGCGGCCATCCTGGCCCAAAAGGGCTACCGCGCCAAGAAGGTGCAGCCGGTGGACATGTTCCCAAGGACGGGGCACGTGGAGGCAGTGATCTTGTTGTCCAAACTCCATTCCAAGCATCACATTGATGTTGAAATCAAGATGGATGAGCTGGATTTGACTGCTGCGGAGAGCAAAGCTACCTACCAGGAGATCAAGGACTACGTCAAGGAGAAGACTGGCCTGAACGTCACTCCCCTCTACATCGCTCAGGTCAAGCAGAAATGCGGGATCATTGAGCGGGAGTGCTATAACAAGCCCAAGTCAGAGAACACCAAGCAGCCCCAGTGCCCGCCCGAAAAGGAAAAGGCTATTCGGGATGCGCTGAAGCACTTCCAGATGATCTGACCACTTCTCTATTATATAATGAAAGAGCCGCACGCTCTCCGGGATACTTCCGGTGGGTGTGCGGCTTTATTATTATAATGCGCTTTTGCTTTCCAGATTGAGAATGTTTTTATTAGTAGCAGACCTCATTTATCGTGAGAGTCTATATTTTACTAATGCATTATTGGGAATTGCTATCCATGTTATTTAGTCTGATATATTGTCGCACAATTTCATCAACTGCTTTATCTCTCTTATTAGTGTTATTCCGCGTGATTTCAGAAATGTTTATTATTGCCAGAATAACTCCTAAAATAGTACATCCAATAAAAAGGCACCAAACACCATAAGTTACAGTTTGTGCGCTGATTTGCCCAATTGGTTTAAATTGAGAAGTCATTAATGACAAAAACAATGTACCTGCAATTGATAAAAAAACGCCATAGTATTTATGTAATTTAAATTCGTTCATATCTTGCTGGGCCTTTTCATAAGCACGAGAAAGCGCCGTTCTCAACTTTTCATCCGAAAGATGAACAGGTGTTTCCTTGACTACACATAGCTCGGAGGTACTTATAATATTTGATTCTTGTTGATTAAGCATTATTTTTTTCCTCCGATTGATCTAATAATCCCAAAGGTCCTAATGCAAAAAATTCTATATGTCCACATTTTTCACAAATTATCATTCCCGAAGGTACTGAAGCTCCAAGTGAAATCCCACTAAGATCTTCTCCGATTACAATAGAAGCAAATTTATCTGTTGATGTAAATTGATTGCCTCCACAATATGGACATCTAGGCATTCCAGGTTTGCCGGTTTTTCTATAAAGCGAGTCAATAAATCTTTTTGGATCGTATTTTTTCATTTTGTCCTCCTTTTTATTTCAACCTCTCACACAGCGGCAGCAATTCCTCCAGCCGGGCCACAATGCGCTTTTGCTCAGCAAGAGGAGGAAATGGGATCACAAGATTCCGTAATGCTTTTAATCCCACTGTTTTCTGGGCTGTCCCTGTTGCCATTGAATCGCATTGAGACTTTACAAAGGGGCTTTTTAAAGCATAATAGATATAATTCCAGTCAATCATTAATTTCAGTAACGCAATATGTCGCTGGAAACAAAATCTTTCAGAAGTTTCGACTTTTATTGGAATACCATATGATCCCGTTACGGTAAATAATATATCTCCTATTCGGGCGATCCGATCACCCGTTAATTTGCTATAGTAGCTCTGAGGCACATAACGTATATTGGAAAAATCAATTACTCCAGAAGAAACATTTGAAATCACTAGGAAAGGGATGCCTTTCGACACCTGCGGAGGTGGTTGGTGATCGCCATCCGAAATACTTTTACAAATTTCAGATAGTCTCACCCACATCCACCCATCGGGAATCTCAAAGGGCTTCTCGTCCTCGGTGATTTCGGGCAGGGGCTTTTCTTTTTTGATCTTGCCTTCTTTGATGAGGCGCTGTTTCTCGGCCTGGATCTGGGCGTAAAGTTCCTGGGCGGTGCCTTCTTCCGGGCGCTGTTCCACCAGCTTGCCTTGGATGGCCTGCTGGAGGATGGATTTCTTCATGTCCTCAGGAAAACGGCGGTTGAAGTCTTCCAGCTTGGTCCATGCGTGGTCATAACGGTCCACCAGGGGCAGGAGTTCTTCGATTTTGGCGACAATACGCTTTTGTTCAGCAAAAGGCGGGAGAGAAAAGCACATATTCAAAATACTTCCCCTATCAATTCCTGGGATAACCCCTTGCCCCTTTGCTTTAACATAAGTGATACTTGCTTGCAAGAAGAATCGGATATACTTCATATCCATCTTATCCATGAGCCTTATAGCCATGATTTGGCGTGCTATATGTGCCTTTTCAACATCACAGAATACTGCTTTTCCATAACCAGAACCTTTGCATACAAGCAAAATATCTCCTTTATATGCAAAGTTTTTGGGTTCTTCAGTCCATCTCGAAACTATCACTCCAGTATTTGATAAACTGCTTGCACCGGTAATGTAGACCGTTCCCTTGCCTTGGTCGTTGTACTCATTGGGCTTGAAGTCAGTCCCTGATACTAGTCTTATAATACTTCCAAGTCTCACCCACATCCACCCATC
>CALXGZ010000140.1 GCA_944387975.1 uncultured Faecalibacterium sp. | reverse complement strand
GGTCCTCATCGGAAGCGTCGGCCTCGGGGATGTAGTACTGGCAGTTGTCGCCCATGTAGTTCTGGACGGCGGTCCAGCAGGCCTGGTTGAAGCTCTCGTCGTCGATGGTGCCGGTATCGCAGCACAGGGCGACGTAGGAGACGGTAGCGCCCTCGGCGGCAGCCTCAGAAGAGGCGGCGGAGGAAGCGGCGCTGGAAGCAGTGGAAGAGGCGGTGCTGGAAGCGGTGCTCGAAGAGGAGCCGCCGCAGGCGGCCAGAACAGAAACGGCAGCGGCTGCGCCAGCCACAGCCATGAACTTACGGCGCGAAATCATATTCATAAGAATTCTCTCCTTTTTTACAGTTGTTTGCAACCATGTTTTGGACAGACAAGGATGCGCCCTGCCCGCAGGGGCATACCGGCGCATTCTCTATACACCAGTATAGCCGCAAAATGTGTCGGGCGCAAGCCGGATTACATTACAAATTCTTTACAGAATTTCCGTCATATTGTCAAAAACCGACACAAAGCGTCCACTTTGTGCCGGTCCTTTTGGCTTGTTTTATTCGATGTTCGCAGGGCCGAAGCCATAGGGCAGCAGCTCTCCCAGGCTGGCCTCGATAAAGTCCTCCTCGCTTTTGGCCATGATGACGTTGAGCGCGGGCCCGCAGAACTCATACAGCGCCTGGCGGCAGACCCCGCAGGGCGAGGTAACGAGGGTGTTCACCTCGCCCAGTTTGGCCCCCACCACCGCAATGTCGGTAAAGCGGGTGACCCCCTGGCTGACCGCCGTGAACAGGGCGGTGCGCTCGGCGCAGCTGGTGGGGGTGAAGGCGGCGTTCTCGATGTTGCAGCCGGTGAACACCCGGCCGTCGGCGCTGCGCAGGGCGGCCCCCACCGCAAAGCGGCTGTAGGGCGCCACCGCGTGGGTGCGCGCCTTGAAGGCGGCCCGGATCAGGGCCTGCTTTTCCTGCCGGGTAAGCTCAGACATGGCGTGCGCCTCCTTTTAGTAGTCCGCGCCCAGGGCCACCTTCATCATGTCGGTGAAGCTCTTCTGGCGCTGTTCGGCGGTGGTCAGCTCGGGCGAGACGAAGCTGTCCGAGATGGTCAGCAGGCAGGCGGCGTGCTTGCCCAGCACCTGCGCGTTTGCGAAGAGGGCGAAGCTCTCCATCTCGACGCACAGGCAGCCCTGCTCGTCCCGCAGCTTTTCCCAGTAGGTGGGCTTCGCGTCGGAGGGCTGGCGGTAGAACACGTCGGAGGAATGGACATTGCCCTCGATGAGCGGGATGCCCAGTTTTTCGGCCGAGGCGCGCAGCTTCTCGTTCAGCGCGCGGCTGGGGAAGGTGATGTGCCCTTCAAAGCCGCTCTGGGTCTTGGCGTAGCTGGACTCGCTCACCGCGCCCGAGGCCAGCACCACGTCGAACAGCTTGGCCTTGCTGGTGTAGCTGCCGGCCGAGCCGATGCGCACGATGTTCTCGACGCCGTAGAACTTGTACAGCTCGTAGGAGTAGATGCCGATGGAGGGCATGCCCATGCCGCTGCCCATCACGCTGATGGGGCGGCCCTCATAGGTGCCGGTAAAGCCCAGCATCCCGCGCACGCCCGTCACCTGGCGCACGTCCTGCAAAAAGGTCTCGGCGATGAACTGGGCGCGCAGGGGGTCGCCCGGCATCAGGACGGTCTTGGCGAAATCGCCCATCTCGGCGGCAATGTGGGGTGTAGACATAGGGAAAACCTCCTTTTATCATTTGGCTTGCGGGCGGCGCGCGGCGCGCAGCCCTTTATTTATTGAAATAGTTCTGCGGCGGCAGGTAGCGGCCGTTCAGGCGGATCTCGAAGTGGCAGTGGTTGCCGCTGGAGCGCCCGGTCGAGCCGACGTAGCCGATCAGCTGGCCCTGGCTGACGGCCTGCCCGGCGCTGACGGTCAGCGACAGGCAGTGGGCGTACAGGGTGCTGTAGCCGTTGCCGTGGTTGATGATGATGGAGTAGCCGTAGCCGGTGCCCGCGCCGCCGCGCTCGTAGCCGGCCTTGCTGACGACGCCGCTGGAGGAGGCGTAGATGGGCGTGCCGGCCGGGGCGCAGATATCGACGCCCTTGTGGCTGCTGGAATACCAGCGCGAGCAGTAGGTGTACTGCGGCACCGGCCAGATGAAGGTGCCGTTGCCCACCTGGGCCACGCTGCCGCTGGGCAGCTTGGTGCCCACCACGATCTCGCGGTCCACCGGCTCCTTGGTCACCTCGCTGCGCAGGATGGTCTGGCTGAGCAGGGTGCCGTCGGTGGCGTAGAGGTTCTCGGCGGTGATGGTGCGCACGCCGCTCTCGCCCTCCTGGACGGTGCGGGTGGTGCCGAAGGAATATTCGCTGGACTGGGTCTGCTTGGTCGAGAAGGGGATCTCCTCGGTCCAGCTGACGGTGCGGGTGATCTGCACCTCCAGCATGGCCTCCTCGCGGGTGACGATCAGCTCGTCGCCGGGGAAGATGGCGGCGTCGGTGGTGATGCCGTTCAGCTCGCACAGCTCGGCGGTGGTCAGGTTGTTCTTGGTGGCGATCAGGCTGATGCTGTCGCCGGCCACGACGGTGTAGACGCGCTCGGCCTGGCGCACGCCCGACAGCAGGCCCACCACGTCGGCGTAGTCCATAAAGCTGTCGGTGAAGTACAGGCCCTGCTCGACCTTCACGTCGCGGTTGAAGCTGACGGAGACGTTGGGGTCGTCGGGGTCCTCATAGGGCTCCAGCAGGCCGCTGAGGTACAGCTGCAGCTGGTCGCCCTCGGCGCAGACGGCCGCCAGCTCCCCGTCCAGGTAGAGGGCGGTGCCCTCGCTGATCTCGTCGCTGACCGCCGAGAGGATGGCGTCGGCCATTTGGCTCTCGTCCAGCACGTCGCTGGTGATGGCCAGGCGGTAAGTAGGCTCGATGGTCAGCTCGTTGTCGCCGCTGGTGCCGGCGTAGTTCACGCGCTGCAGCACGTCCTCGCGGGCCGAGTCGAAGACGTCCTCGTTGGCCACGTGGCCGACGGTGGCGCCGTTGACCTCCACGGCCAGGGTATAGGGCCGGCCCACCATGACCTGCACCACCGTCACCAGCACGGCCAGCGCCGCCAGCGGCAGCAGGTAGGCCACCATGCGGGGCAGCAGGCCTGCATAGCGCACCGCGCCGCGGCCCAGGTACTGCACGTCGGCCACGATGCCGGCCCAAAAGCCGCTTTGGCGGCGCACTTCGGCGCCGTGTACCCAGATGTTGCGCAGGCCGCGGCAGAAGACGTACAGCGGGCCGAACAGCTCCCGCAGGACGGTGCGCGCCCCGGGGAACGCGATGTCCATCACATTGTTCCAGCCGCGCAGCAAAGCGGCCGCCAGCCACAGCGCGGCGGTGCGGATGGCCCGCCCGGCGCGGATCAGCGTATATTCGCCGGTGAAGCCCAGGCTGTACAGCCAGTCGCCCAGCTGCCGGGCCAGGGGGATGGCGCAGACGAGGGCGCCCAGGGTCTCGGCGTGCAGGCGGGTGCGGGTGCGCAGACGGTGGCGGCGCAGCACGCTGCCGCATTGGAAGCGGGCCCAGGCGGCCCGCAGCTTGTCCCGGCTTGTCAGGGGAGGCGGGGCGGCCACGGGGCCGTCCGGCTGCTCCATGATCTTATCGATCTTCTCGTCAATCAAAAGAGTGTTTCTCCTTCCGGTGGGTCTCGAATATTACAAAGCGCAATGCGTTGCTGCAAAAATACAGCCTGGCCGGCGCGGCGGCCGGACAAGCGTCAACTTATCCTCAATTATACACCCGGCAGCCGCATAGGCAAGGTTTTGCACAGGATTTGGCGAAAGCTTTCACCGACTTTTCACGAAAAGAGGGCGGCCATGTCGGCGGGCAGGGGGCTTTCCACCGTGACGGGGCAAAGGCGCAGCGGCGTCTCAAAGCAGAAGCCGCCGGCCACGGCGCGCCCCGCCGGCACATAAAAGCGCTGCCGCCCGCAGTGCAAAGCCTGCCGGCCGATGCGGTCCCGGCGGCCGCCGTAGAGCTCGTCCCCGGCCAGCGGGCAGCCGATGGAGGCAAAGTGCACCCGGATCTGGTGCGTGCGCCCGGTGACGGGCACGCAGGCGGCCAGGCTGAGGCCATGCTGTACTTTTAATATGGTGTACTCGGTGCGGCTGGGCTTGCCCTGCGGGGTGACGCAGCGGCCGATGATGCTGTCGCCCCGGCGGCCGATGGGCACGTCGATGACGCCGGGGCCCAGGGGCAGCTCGCCCTCGGCGACGGCGTAGTAGAGTTTTTGCACATGCTGGGCAAGCAGGGGCGCGGCATAGGCGTGCTGCGCCGTCAGCACCAGGCCGCTGGTGTCCTTGTCGATGCGGTTCACCGGGCGGAAGACGGGGCTGCGCCCTTCGGCCAGCCGCCAGGCGGCGTAGCCGTTGGCCAGGGTGCCGCCGGGGTAGTTGAGGGTGGGGTGCACGGCAAGGCCGGCGGGCTTGTCCAGCACGGCGGCGAAAAAGTCCTGGTAGGCCACCTGCAGCGGGATGCCCGGCTCGGGCGCGCAGCCGGCGGCCTCGTCCCCGGGCAGCGCGAAGGAGACGACCTGCCCCGGAAAGACCCGCTGGTTCGCCAGCACGGGCCTGCCGTCCGCCATAAAGCCCCCGCCGTGGAACTTGACCGCCCGCAGAAGGTCGGTGGAAAGGCGGCACTCCCGCAGAAAGCCGCGCAGCAGCAGCCCTGCCGGCCCGGCCGACGCCGGCACCGGGAAATACAGCCGCATGGGCCGCCCCTCCCCCCTGAAAAATGATGCTTCTAGTATAGCAAAAAACCTCGCCGCTTGCAAATCGGCGCAAACTATGGTATCATGTTGCGTGGAAAACGAGTGGAACATACGGCGGCGGGGCGGCTTTGACCGCTCTGAGGAAAGTCCGGGCTTCACAGAGCACGGTAACTGCTAACGGCAGCCGGGGGCGACCCCAGGGAAAGTGCAACAGAAAGCAAACCGCCGCGCACCGCGCGGTAAGGATGAAAGGGCGAGGTAAGAGCTCACCAGCGGATGGGTGACCATCCGGCTTTGTAAACCCTACCGGAAGCAACGCCTATATGGGACGTACAGCGCTGCTCGCGTGTCCCGAGGGCGGCACGAGCCCGTCAGCAATGGCGGGCCTAGACAGATCGTCGTTTAATACAGAACCCGGCTTACGGTCTATCTCGTTTTCCCTTTTTGGCTTATGCCAGGGCTTGCCCGCGGGGCAGGCCCTTTTTCTGCGTTTTTTACAAATTGTTTCTTTTCGTTTTGGGCAAAATGTGCTATACTAAAGCCGTTGTAAGCGCGAACGAGCGCGGAATATGCTTTTGAACTGGACAGGATGTGTCTTTATGAACGATGGTTTTCTGAAAGCGGCGGCCCTCTCGCCCGCGCTGCGCGTGGCGGACTGCGCCTATAACGCCGGGCAGATCGCCGCGCAGATGGCGCAGTGCGCCGCCCGCGGGGTCAAGCTGGCGGTCTTCCCGGAGCTGGCCCTGACCGGCTACACCTGCGGGGACCTGTTTTTCCAGCAGGCGCTGCAGCAGGCGGCCCTCGACGGGCTGGGGCGGCTGCTCAAGGCGAGCGAAGGGCTGGACCTCGTCGCGCTGGTGGGCCTGCCTTTGGCGGTGAACGGCAAGCTGTACAACTGCGCCGCCGCGCTGTGCGGCGGGCGGCTGCTGGGCCTGGTGCCCAAGACCTGCCTGCCGAACTACGGCGAATTTTATGAAAAACGGCACTTTGCCCCTGGCGAAAAGCGCCTGCGCACCGTGACCGTCTGCGGGCAGGCGGCCCCCTTCGGCACGCAGCTGCTGTTCCGCTGCAGGCAGATGCCGGCCTTCGTCCTTGGCGTCGAGCTGTGCGAGGACCTGTGGAGCGCGCTGCCGCCCTCCACCTTCCACGCGCTGGCGGGTGCGACCGTCGTCGCGAACCTTTCGGCCAGCGACGAGACGGTGGGCAAGGCCGAGTACCGCCGCGCCCTGGTGGCGAACCAGTCGGCCCGGCTGCTGTGCGGCTACCTCTACGCCTCCGCCGGCCACGGCGAGAGCACCCAGGACATGGTCTTTGCCGGGCACGACCTCGTGGCCGAAAACGGCGCCGTCCTGGCCGAGACCGAGCCCTTCCGGGGCGGCTGGGCCGAAAGCGAGATCGACTGCGCCCGCATGCTGGCCGAGCGGGCCCGCAACACCAGCTTCGTCCCGCAGGACGAGGGCTACCAGACCGTGGAGTTCGACCTGGCCGTCGCCGAGACGGCCCTGACGCGCTATGTGGACCCCGCGCCCTTCGTGCCGGGCGACGCGCGCCGCCGCGCCGAACGCTGCGAGCTGATCCTGCGGATGCAGACCGACGGCCTGGCCAAACGCATCGAGCACACCCACGCCAAAACGGCGGTGATCGGTATTTCGGGCGGGCTGGACAGCTGCCTTGCGCTGCTGGTGGCGGCGCGCGCCATGCGCCAGCTGGGCCGCCCCGCCGCCGACGTGCTGGCCGTGACCATGCCCTGCTTTGGCACCACGAAGCGGACCCGCAGCAACGCCGAGATCCTCTGCCAGGAGCTGGGCGTCGCCTTCCGCGAGGTGAACATCACGAATACCGTCCGCAGCCACTTTGCCGACATCGGCCACGACGGCCAGACCCCGGATGTCACCTTTGAGAACAGCCAGGCCCGCGTGCGCACGCTGGAGCTGATGGACATCGCGAACCTGCACGGCGGCTTCGTGGTGGGCACGGGCGATCTGTCCGAGCTGGCCCTGGGCTGGGCCACCTACAACGGCGACCACATGAGCATGTACGGCGTCAACGCCGGCGTGCCCAAGACCCTGGTGCGCCATCTGGTGCGCTACGAGGCCGACACCGCACCCACCGAGGCGCTGCGCAAGGTGCTGCTGGACATTTTGGATACGCCCGTCTCGCCCGAGCTGCTGCCCGCCAAGGACGGCGAGATCGCCCAGCGCACCGAGGAACTGGTGGGCCCCTATGAGCTGCACGACTTCTACCTTTATTATGTGCTGCGCTTCGGCTTTGGCCCGCGCAAGATCTTCCGCCTGGCCAGGGCGGCCTTCGCCGGCCGGCCCGAGTACCCGGACGCGGTGCTGTACAAGTGGCTGCGCAGCTTCTACTGGCGCTTTTTCGCGCAGCAGTTCAAGCGCAGCTGCCTGCCCGACGGGCCCAAGGTGGGCAGCGTGACCCTGTCGCCCCGGGGCGACTGGCGCATGCCCAGCGACGCTTCGGCCGCCGCCTGGCTGGCGGAGCTGGAAGCGCTGCACATCCAGTGAGGCGGGCCTATGCACCGTAAAAAACTGCTCGCCAACGTCCTGTTCGCGGCCGCCGTGCTGCTGGCGGCGGGGGCGCTGTTCGCGCTGCGGGGCGCCGGCAAGGCCCCTGCGGCCGCCCTCAAGGCCCAGCTGATCTACGGCGACGGGAACACGACGCTGGACCTGCCCCTCGATACCGACGCCGTCTACGACGTGGACACCGGCTACCTGACCGTGCACGTCGAGGTGAAGGACGGCGCGGCCCGCTTCGTCGATTCGCCCTGCCCCGACCACATCTGCGAGGGCTACGGCTGGCTGACGCTGGAGGACCAGACCGCCACCTGCCTGCCCGCCCGGGCGGTGCTGACCATCGCGCCGGCCGCATAAAAAGGAGTTCCCCTATGGATTTTGATTTCGAGCCGGAGGAAAAGACCCCTTCCGGCGCAGGCAAGCCGCGCCGGCCCCACAGGATACGGCGCAGCGACGACGCCCCCGACACCGGGCCGGTGGCGGTGGACGGCGCGGACTTTTTCCAGCCCGCCCGCCAGGACCCGCCCGCGCCGCCGGCCCCCGCCGCCCCCGCGGCGCAGCCTGCCTTTGCCCACACCCGAGGATGGTATATGTTGATCTTGCTGCTTCAGGCGGCGCTGAGCGCGGCGGCCCTTTTCCAGCTGTACCGCACGCAGATGCTGCCGCTGTATTACCTGGCCATTCTGGCCGCGCTGCTGGTGCTGCTGTGGCTGCTGGTGTTCAAGTGCCAGCGCTATAAGGTGCGCGGCGCGCTGGCCCGCGTGTTCTCGCTTTTGCTCAGCGCCGGCATGGCCGTGGGCTGCGTCTGGGCCCAGCAGGGCCTCGAGGCGCTGGACCAGGTCGCCCTCGGCGAGGAGGAGACCGACTACGAGGCCCTGGCCATCACCACCGAGCCCTTCGTGCTGTACCTCAGCGGCGTGGACAACCGCGGCGAGCTGACCGAGGACGCCCGCAGCGACGTCAATATCCTGGCTGTGGTCAACCCCGTCACCAAGCGGGTGGCCCTGGTCAACACCCCGCGTGACTACTACGTCGACCTGGCCGGCACCGACAGCAAGGACAAGCTGACCCACGCGGGCCTGTACGGGGTCGGGACTTCGATGCAGACCCTCGGCGGCCTGTACGGCGTCGAGGTGGACGAGTACGTCCGCATCAACTTTGCCGGCTTCATCGACATCGTGGACGCGCTGGGCGGCATCGACGTCTACTCGGACTACAGCTTTACCTCGGTGGGCAGCCCCGGCTACTACGACCCCACCGACTTTACCGAAGGCTGGAACCATATGGACGGCAAGGCGGCCCTCGCCTTCGCGCGGGAGCGCCACGCCTTCGCCACCGGCGACATCCAGCGCGGCATCAACCAGATGAAGGTGATCGACGCCATGCTGGAAAAGATCAAGAGCCCGGCATTGCTGACCAGCTACAGCCGCCTGCTGGCCGCCGTGGCCGACAACTTCGTCACCAGCCTCAGCACGGGGCAGATCGCGGCGCTGGTGCGCATGCAGCTGGCCGACTTCGCCGCCTGGGACATCGAGAATTACAGCGTGACCGGCACAAGCTCGTCCAGCACGCACTGCTACTCCGCCCAGGGGCAGAAGCTCTACGTCATGACGCCCGACGAGGCCTCGGTGGAAGAGGCCAGGGCGCTGATCCAGTCGGTGCTCAGCGGCGAGGCCGCGCCCGGGGACGGCGCCGCTTCGGCCGCTTCCGGCGCGGACAGCGCCGCCGGCGAGGCCGCATAAAAGCAAAAGACAGGGGCCGTACCTGCGGGTGCGGCCCTGTTTTTGTGCTATCTGCCGGTTTTACGCCGGCAATCTTGTTGCATATTATAGAATTGACAGACTTGTCCCGCTGGCATAAACTATAATTAGATTCGTATACAAGGGGGCGGTCTGCCCGTCCCGTTGGCAATGAAGCAAATGAAAGCAAAGGTAAGGTGTTCACAATGTATCTGGATGAATACAAGCGCTG
>CALXGZ010000139.1 GCA_944387975.1 uncultured Faecalibacterium sp. | reverse complement strand
GCAAAGTATGATAGAATAGCTAAAGCACACAGCCTTGCTGTGATGCTTGCCATGTCGGACAGCGCCTGCTGCGCGGTTCGGCATACGGATGCGGGCCCTGTACGACTGGGCCGCTGTGAACCAGGTCAGGTGGGGAACCAAGCAGCCTTAAGCGGCGTGCACGGTGCGTTTCAGCCAGCCTGCATCCGTATGCCGAGCTTCGCAAGGCGGGGGATAACCCCGCGGCGCTGTCCTTCTTTTTATGCTTTTCTGCCAAAGGAGGCGCAAAGCCATGTACCGTGCCCTGTACCGCAAATGGCGGCCCCAGCGCTTCGAGGATGTGGTGGGCCAGCGGGCCGTCGTGGCGGCCCTGAAAAACCAGGTGGCCGCCGGCCGCGTGGGCCACGCCTACCTGTTTACCGGCGTGCGCGGCACCGGCAAGACCACCTGCGCCAAGATCTTCGCCAAGGCGGTCAACTGCCTGCAGCCCGACCACGGCGACCCCTGCGGCCAGTGCGCGGTCTGCCGCGGCATCGACGGCGGCAGCATCCTGGACGTGGTCGAGATGGACGCGGCCTCCAACAACGGCGTCGACGACATCCGCGACCTGCGGGACGAGACCGCCTACACCCCCAGCGTCTGCCGCTACAAGGTGTACATCATCGACGAGGTGCACATGCTGTCGACGGCGGCCTTCAACGCGCTGCTGAAAACGCTGGAGGAGCCGCCGCCCCACGTCATCTTTATCCTGGCCACCACCGAGATCCAGAAGGTGCCGGCCACCATACGCTCGCGCTGCCAGCGCTACGACTTCACCCGCATCAGCCCCGAGGATATCGCCGGGCGCGTGGCCCAGGTGGCCCGGGCCGAGGGCCTGGCCCTGACCGAGGGGGCCGCCGGGCTGATCGCGCGGCTGGCCGACGGCGCGCTGCGCGACGCGCTGTCCATCCTGGACACCTGCGCCGGCGTTGACACCGCGATCGACGAGGCCGCCGTGCGGCGCATGGCCGGCGTCACCGACCGCAGCTACCTGTTCCGCATGTCGGACGCGCTGGCGGCGCGGGACGCCGCCGCGGCCCTGGCCGAGCTGGCCGCGCTGCGCCAGCAGTCCGTGGACGTCAAGCGCCTGGCCGAGGAGCTGATCGCCCATTACCGCAGCCTGATGCTGGCGGCGCTGCCCGGCGGGCGCGAGCTGCTGAGCGGCGTCTCCCCCGAGGAAGAGGCCCTCTACCTGGAAAAAGGCCCTGCCCTGGGCCGGCGCGAGGCCGTGCGGGCCATCCGGGCCCTGGGCGTCGCGCTCGAGCACATGGCCCGCGGCAGCGACCAGCGCATCGAGCTGGAGCTGGCCCTGTTCCGCCTGACGGAGGCGGAGGCCCAAAGCGCCCCCGCCGCCCCGCCGGCCCAGAACGCCCCGGGCGCAGCCTACGCACCCGCGGCGCAGCCGGCCGTGGCAAAGGCGGCGGAACAGCCCGCCGTAAAGCCCTTCGCCAGCGCGCCGGCGCCGCAGCCCCAGGCGGCCCCGCCCGTGCAGCCCGCCGCCCCCGAGCCCGTGCAGGAGGACCTGCCCCCGTGGGAGGAGTCGGGCGAGCCTGCCGGCAGCGCGCAGCCCGCGCCGCCGCCCGCCTGGGACGAGCCCGCGCCGCCGCCTGAGGAAACCCCGCCCCCGGCTGAAGAAGCGCCCCCCGCCGCGGCGGAAAGCGCCGCCGGGGAGCCCGCCTTTGCGGCGGACCCGCAGCTGGCCAAACCACGCCGCGTGGCGGACAAGGCCGTCAACCCCTACCCCCAGTGGCCCGAGGTGGTGGACCGCATCCGCGAGACGGACCCCATGCTGTACGGCTACCTGAAAAAGTCGAAGGCCTATTTCGACGGCGTGCGCGTGCTGATCGACGGGGGCAAGACCTTCCGCGATTTTATCCGCGTGAACAAGGGCAGCCAGCGGCTGATCAAAAAGCTGATCGCCGAGGTGTCGGGCATCGCGGTGCCCATCGGCCCCTACGAGCCTGAAAAGGCCGCCGCCCGCCCCAGGGCCAGCGCCGAGGACGCGCTGCGCAAGCTGGAGGCGCTGGGCCTCGAGGTGAGCATCGAGGACGGCGCGCCGCGGCGCGGCACATAAACCGGCGCGGCCGCGCCCATACTTGTATAACAGGAGGAAGCTTAGCGATGAAAGCGAGAATGCCCGGCGGCTACGGCCGCCCCGATATGAACAGCCTGATGCGTCAGGCCCAGAAGATGCAAAGCGACATGCAGGCCAAGCAGGCCGAGCTGGAGCAGAGCGAGTACACGGCCAGCGCCCCCGGCGGGATGGTGACCGTCCGCATGAACGGCAAGCACGAGGTGCTGGAAGTGAACATCAAGCCCGAGGCCGTGGACCCCGACGACGTGGAGATGCTGCAGGACCTGGTGGCCGCCGCGGTGAACGCCGCGGTGCAGGCCGTGGACCAGGCCGCCGCCGCCGAGATGGGCAAGCTGACCGGCGGGCTGAACATCCCCGGCCTGGGGCTGTAAGCGGGAGGGCGCGCGCATGAACAACGCCGCTGCGCCGCTGGAAGTGCTGATCGACGAGCTGAAGCGGCTGCCCGGCCTGGGCGAAAAGAGCGCCACCCGCCTGGCCTACCAGCTGATGAACCTGCCGGCCGACCAGACCGAAAAGCTGGTGGGGGCCATCCGCGGGGTGCACGCCAAGCTGAACCGCTGCAGCCAGTGCCAGAACTACACCGAGGGCGCGCTGTGCCCCATCTGCGCCGACCCCGCGCGGGACCACAGCACCATCTGCGTGGTGGAGACCGCGCAGGACGTGCAGGCCATCGAGCGCACGCGGGAGTACCGGGGCCTGTACCACGTGCTGTACGGGCTGATCAGCCCGGTGAAGGGCATCGGGCCCGAGAACCTGACCATACGCGAGCTGCTGGCCCGCCTGGCCGGCGACGAGGTCAAGGAGGTCATCATGGGGCTGCCCCCCAGCGTGGAGGGCGACGCCACCGCCATCTTCCTGGCGCGCACCATCAGGCCCCTGGGCGTGCGCACCACCCGCCTGGCCGCCGGCGTGCCGGTCGGCTCGAAGCTGGAGCAGGCCGACCGCCAGACCCTCTACCGCGCCTTGGAGGGCAGGCAGGAGCTGTAAAACAGCGTATGGACGAAAGTTTACACTTTCTTCATGAACTGCCCCTTGCGAAATTGGAAAAGTGTGGTACAATATCTACACCGTAACGAGAGGAGGTGGCGCGGTATGGCGCCCGTAAAAGACAAAGCGGCGGCCAAGACCATCGCCACCAACCGCGCGGCGCGGCACGAATACTTCGTGGTCGAAGCGCTGGAGACCGGCATCGAGCTGAAGGGCACGGAGGTGAAAAGCCTGCGCGCCGGCGGGGTCAATTTGAAGGACAGCTGGGTCGATATCGACGGCGGCGAGCTGATCGTCAAGGGGATGCACATCACCCCCTACGACCACGGCAACATCTTCAACGCCGACCCCATGCGGCCGCGCCGCCTGCTGGCGCACAAGGGCGAGATACGCCGCCTGGGCCAGCAGTGCAAGCTGCAGGGCTACACCCTGGTGCCGCTGTCGCTGTACTTCAAGCACGGGCGCGTCAAAGTAGAGCTGGGCCTGTGCAAGGGCAAAAAGCTGTACGACAAGCGCGCCGACGCAGCCGCGCGCGACGCCAAGCGCAGCATCGACCGCGCGCTGAAAAGCAACGGACGTTACGATTGACTGGGCAAGACGCCCTGCCGCATACCTTCCCCGCGCCTTTCGGGGCGCTTATCATGGGGGCGTAAAGGTTTCGACGGGGGGCGCGAGGCCTGGGCAGCGGGTAGCAGCGGGGGACCTGCTTAAAAAGCCTCCAAAACAATAACTGACAACAACCGTTATCAGCTCCAGGCAGCCTGAGCGCTGCCTCGTTCCGCCCACATGTGTGCCGTGTGGGGCCGGGGCGTCCTTTAGGCACAGCACGTGAACGGACCTAAGCTTTGCGGACCGTCATGACCTCATGAAGCTACTGAAGCGTTAGCCTGGCGACCGGCGTGACGCGGAGGGAATGCTGTTGATCGCCTGCACCCGGAGATACTCACGCTGAACTCTTTTCGGACATGGGTTCGACTCCCATCGCCTCCACCAGCAAAAGCAGCCTAGAAACGTAAGTTTCTGGGCTGTTTTCTATTTCTGTAACCCACTTTCAAACCCACTTTGTGTTTTCTTGTGGCGCTGCTGTTCTTCCCTTTCGGCTCGTTCTGCCATAATCTGGCCCATAACAAGGGCCGTCTTTCGCAGGCGGGACAGGTGGCGGCGGCGCTTGCCCGATGCAACACCGCCCTGGCGGGCGATCTCCCTGCGCTGTTCTGGGGGATAATCGGCAAAGGATACCAGATTTTCCAGGCTTTTGGGGTTCATCATGGCTGTGTTCCCTCAATTTTAGGGAGTGCAGTGTCATACAGTCCCAGGCGTTCCAGGTATTCGACTGTGCGTTCTTCCACGCTGCCCCCATGCGTCCAGGCATTCCAGCCGGTTCCGCCCCATGCTTTGGTAGAAATAACGCCGTCATGCCAGCGCCTGAGCCTGGGGTTTCGTGCCAGCTTGCGCAGGGCGCTGCTTTTGTCCTGTCCGATGCGGCTTGT
>CALXGZ010000138.1 GCA_944387975.1 uncultured Faecalibacterium sp. | reverse complement strand
TGGGCGGACGGGCGCACCTTCGCCATCGAGGCGGTGCGGGATTTCCGCCCGGCGGGGGCGGTGGGTAACGACAGGGCAGGGGACTGCTTTACCGTCCTGATCCAGGGGCGGGAACGTCGCCTCTTTTTCGAGCACATCGGCCCGCAGTTCATCGGGCGGGTGGGCCGGTGGTTTGTGGAAAAGACTGTCACCGCGTGAAATTTCGAGAGGGGAGGGTGGCCGCCATGTCCGGCCCGCGCACCTATTTTGCCATCGACCTGAAAAGTTACTACGCCTCGGCGGAGTGCGCCGCCCGGGGGCTGGACCCTCTGACCACCAACCTGGTGGTGGCGGACGCCAGCCGCACCGAAAAGACCATCTGCCTGGCGGTGTCGCCCTCCCTCAAGGCGCTGGGCATCCCGGGGCGGGCGCGGCTGTTTGAGGTGATCCAGAAGGTGAAGGCCGCCAACGACGCCCGGCTGCGCGGGGCCATCCGCGCCCGCAAGGCCGTTTGGAAGGAGGGGCGCTGGGCCCTGGCTGCGCCCTCCTGCGACGCGGGCGAGCTGGCCGCCGACCCCGCGCGGGAGATCGGCTATCTGGTGGCCCCGCCCCGCATGGCCTATTACGAAAAACTGTCCGGCCAGATCTACGGCATCTACCTGAACTACGTTGCGCCCGAGGATATCGTGGTCTACTCCATCGACGAGGTATTTATCGACGCTACGCCCTATCTTGGCCTGTACAAAACGACCGCCCGCGAGCTGGCCCGGGCCATGATCCGCGATGTGCTGGCCGCCACCGGCATCACGGCGACGGCGGGCATCGGCACCAATCTCTACCTGGCCAAGCTGGCGATGGACATCACCGCCAAGCACGCCGCGCCCGACGCGGACGGCGTGCGGATCGCCGAGATGGACGAGACCTCCTTCCGCTATCTGCTGTGGGACCATAAGCCCCTGACCGATTTCTGGCAGATCGGGCCCGGCACGGCGCGCCGGCTTGAAAAGCACGGCATCCACACCCTGGGCGAGCTGGCCCGCATCAGCGTCTGGGACGAGGATGTGCTGTACCGGGAGTTTGGGGTGAACGCCGAGATCCTGATCGACCACGCCTGGGGCATCGAGCCATGCGGCATGAAAGAGATCGCGGCCTACAAGCCGCAGACCAGCAGTATCAGCGAGGGGCAAGTGCTGCCCGAGCCCTATTCTTACGAAAAAGCGCGCATCATCGT
This sequence comes from uncultured Faecalibacterium sp., assembly GCA_944387975.1. GTDB lineage: Bacteria > Bacillota > Clostridia > Oscillospirales > Ruminococcaceae > Faecalibacterium. Next base: position 2,905 of record CALXGZ010000138.1, on the reverse strand, counting down.
TGCAGAAATGGCGGACAGCCTGGTCTGGCAGCTTGCGGGCAAGGGCCTTGTGACCGAGGGGCTGGTGCTGGATATCGGCTATGGCCGCGAGAACGGCGACACGGGGCGCTATCGCGGCCTGGTGCACATCGACCGCTACGGCCGCCGCCTGCCCAAACCCGCCCACGGCACCGCCCGGCTGGACGCCGCCACCGCCCTCGGCAGCCGGATCGGTGCGGCGGCCCTGGCCCTCTACGACCGCATTGCCGACCGCCGCCTGACCATCCGCCGGCTCAACCTGGCCGCCATCCGGGTGGAGCAGGACTGCGGCTGCGTGCAGGCCAGCCTGTTCGACGACAGCGCCAGGCTGGAAAAGGAGCGGAGCCTCCAGGCGGCCATGCTGGGTCTGCGGCAAAAATATGGCAAAAACGCCGTCCTGAAAGGCGCCGATTACCTCGACGGGGCCACCCTGCGCCAGCGCAACGGCCTGATCGGCGGCCACGATGCCGGGTGAGGAGAGACCACATATGGAAGACTGCAAAGATACCCCGGAGGGCCGCGCCGTGCAGGAAAAATACGGCGACATCCTCCACATGGAGCGGCCCGCGCCGTCGCCGCGGCACCCCCGTATGCCGGTGGCCAGCCGGGCCCGGCTGTTCAGCCCCTTTGCGGCGCTGCGCGGCTTCGACGACGAGCTGTCGGCCCAGGAGGCCCGCCGGCTGGAAAACAGCCTGCCGCCCGATGACGAAGCGGATTTTTTCACATGACCGTTTGACGCCGCCCTGCAAACCAGCCGGCAGGCCCTGCTTTTACGCGCGGGCCTGCCGGCTGGTTTTGTCTATGGGATGAGCCCCGGCGGCAATATCCGCCCGTAGGCACGGGATATCACTCCACCTCGCTGAGCTTGGCCAGCATGACCCATACGGAGCCGGCGTCGCTCTGGATATGGACCGCGCTCAGGTGCGCGATGTCCATCAGGCCGCCCGCGTCGGCCAGCTCGCGCTTCAGGCGGTTGAGGTCGTTGAGGGCGCAGTTGTTGACCATGGAGGAAGACATTTCCCCGTCGTACAGGTAGACGCGGATATAGGGGGACTCGGCTGCGCCGCTGCCGGAAGCCACTGCGGCGCGGCTGCTTTGCGCTGCGGCGTCATCGCTTTGCTGAGAGGCCGTGTCGTCGACCTGCCCGCTGATGAGCTTGGACAGCAGCGGGGCGTAGCTGTCGCAGATGGGGTACTGGTCGGGCGCTTCCAGCGCCATGTCGGCGGCCATCCGGGCCAGCTCGTCCACCGAGCTGTTGGATGTCACCAGGATATCGCCTTTGGAAGAATCGCGGTCCATGTTCAGGGTGATGATGAGACGGTTCAGAAGTGTTTCGCTTTCGGTGGGGAGGGTTTCCGTTTCAAGCTCGCCCGACGATGCGAGGGCGGCGGGCGACTCGACCACATAGGTGCAGCCGCAGAGCAGCAGGCAGCCGGCGAGCAGCAGACAGAGGAAACGCCGGGCATGGATTCCGAACAGCATGAAAAACACTCCTTTCTGTAAGTCCCGTGGATAAGGCGGCTTGATACATCACGCCCGGCCTTTGGGCCGGGGCGCAGCGACAGAAGGGGAGAGGGGCGATGCACCCCGGAAGGATGCGGCTTTGCCCGAAGCAGCGCACACAGTGCGCCGGCCTGCCGGCGAGCCTCCCGCATGAGGCGGGAGAACAGCCCGGCAAAATATATGAAAATAGATAAAACGCTTTAAATTGATAACAGCATAACGTATAATTTGGATAAAGTCAAGAGGAAATATGTTGATAAATATAAAATTATATGGAATAAACAATTATAATAGAGAAAATTTAGTTATTTATTATAGCAAAATCAAGTGGATCATGCACCAATTCTTCACATTGTGGTACCTGGATGCCGTCTCATGACATCCTTTGCGGAGGAATCACCGCAGATTCTTTTGTTTCCCTTCTCTATCCACACAGAATATGGTATACTACACCCATCGAACGTCCGCCCACCCCGCGAGGTCTGCCATGCATCACCCGCCCTGCCGGCCGACGGCCGGTTCTGTAACGCAGCTTGATACGGCTGCGCCCAGCCCCCGCAGCATGGGGCTGGGTTTGTGCGGCCTTTTCACGCCCTGCGCCCATTCGTCTGCATGACAATGGGCGCGGGGCGCTTTTTGATCTTCTGAAAGGAGTCGGAGAATATGAGTCTGAACTACACCTGCCCCGTCTGTGGGACCCCTTTGGGCTATAAAGGATTATGCTGGAAATGCAAGTGCGAACAGGAGCGGAATGCTGCCCTGGCCTGGACGCAGGAGCAAGTCGCGGAGAAACAGGAAAACCTGATTCAGAACATCCAGCGGCTGGCTGATTTTAAGGACCCGGAGCATACCGACTTCTGGCAACTGCTGGCCTACCGGGACGCCATCACCCCGGAGATCCAGCGCTCGGCGCTGGCGGCGGAAGTGTTCTGGCCCTGCGAACTCTACTGCCATGCACCGGAGGATGTGCGGGACGGCCTGATCGCCGCGCTGCTGAAAACAGACAACGCCCATGAGGCGGGGAATTTGATGTCCTGTCTTGCCTTCCAGGGGGACGGCAAGGCGCTGGAAACCCTGCTGGAGCTGGAGCGGAACCCACGGCCCTGGCGCAAGGGCCTCTATGTGGACCCATCCAGCTATGCGCAGATCGGCGGCTGGACCTTCGACAAAGAGGGCCAGAAAATCCAACTCAACTTCGACACCTGCTATGCTATGGTCAAAGGAGCGCCCGGCGAAACATCTCCCGTCCGCATCGGCCGGGCACGGGAGGACGCCTGCCCCCACTGCGGCGGGCGGATGGTGGATATGCTGGTGCTGGACGGCCGGGACGAGCGGCTCCGGTTCCTGGGGCTGGACGGCATCCTGACCGCCGCCTGCTGCCCCA
>CALXGZ010000137.1 GCA_944387975.1 uncultured Faecalibacterium sp. | reverse complement strand
CAGCCAGCCGCCCAGAGCGCCCTTCCGCTTTTGGGTCCAGGGCTCCGCCCTGGTCGCTGTGGGTGGGTAGGGAGTCCAGAGGGGGTAGGGAGGGGGAGTCGAAACCCCCTCCCTCCCCCTCTGGCCCTGCGGAGCGGCAGAAAGCTCACCGGCAGAAAGCGCCTGAACCCCGCAATTAGTTCTTCTTGCGCAGCAGGCTCATGGGGGGCAGCTCGGGGGTGGGGATGGTGTACTGCTCCATCGCGTGGGGGGTGGCGTCCACGGCCTCGCCGGCGCTGTTTTTGATCCAGGCCGGGGCCAGCGGGATGCTGCTGCCGTCCGGGGTCAGGGCCTCGAGCGTATCGCCCAGCGACCACTTGCCCCGCTGCCGGCACTGGGCCACGCCGCCGGCCCAGCTGTCCACGGTGCCCACGAACTCCCACTCGCGGATGTAGGCGGCGGTGGACGTGTTCTGCCGGGCCTTGTCCGCCCCGAAGTAGAAGCCCGGCGAATAGGGCCGGTGGCTGGTGCGGGTCAGCTCGTCCAGCACCTGCGCGGGCAGGTCGAAGTCCTCGGCGAAGGGGTCGGCCAGGTACTGGTCCAGCGCGCGGCGGTAGGCCGCCGTCACGCTGGCCACATAGTAGAAGGTCTTGGCCCGGCCCTCGATCTTGAGGCTGTCCACGCCCGCCTTGCAGATCAGATCGAGGAAGGGCGCGGTGCACAGGTCGTTCGCGTTCAGGATGTAGCTGCCGCCCTCCCCTTCCCCGATCTCATACAGCTGGCCGGGGCGGGTCTCCTCGCTGAGGTAATATTTCCAGCGGCAGGGCTGGGCACACTGGCCGCGGTTGGCGTCGCGGCCGGCCAGGTAGTTCGACAGCAGGCAGCGGCCCGACACGCTCATGCACATGGCCCCGTGGACGAAGGCCTCCAGCTCCAGCTCGGGCGGGGTCTTGTCGCGGATGACGGCGATGTCGGTCAGGCTCAGCTCCCGCGCCAGCACCACGCGCTTGGCCCCCAGCTTGTAGCAGGCAGTAGCCGCCGCATAGTTCGTGATGCCGGTCTGCGTGGACATGTGCACGTCGATCTCGGGGGCGTAGGTCTTGCAGGCGTCCAGCACGCCCAGGTCGGCCACGATGAAGGCGTCCACCCCGGCGGCAGCCGCCGCGCGTATGGCCTCGGGCAGGCGGGCGGCCTCCTCGTTCGTGGGCAGGGTGTTCATCGTCAGGTAGACCTTGCGGCCCCGGGCATGGGCGTAGACCACGCCCTCGGCCAGCTCCTCGGGGGTAAAGTTCGCCGGGGCGGCCCGCAGGCCGAACTCCGGCAGGGCGCAGTAGACCGCGTCCGCCCCATAGCAGACGGCGTAGCGCAGGCGTTCCAGGTCCCCGGCGGGGGCCAGCAGTTCCGGTATCTGTAGCATAGGCGTTCCTCTCCTTGGCGCGCTCACAGCCCGGCGTTGACGGCCCGGGCGGCGCGGACGTTGGCCTGGTGTTCGGCCAGGGTGTGGGCGTAGTAATAGCGGCCCGTCAGGTCGGTGACGAAGAAATAGGCGTCCTCGGCCTCGGGGCTGGGCTGCGGGTCCAGCGCGGCGCGGATGGCCGCCATGCCGGGGTTCGACACCGGGCCGGGCGTCAGCCCCTCGCAGCTGTAGGTGTCGTAGGCGGCCACGATCTCGGGCGGGATCTCGTCCCAGCCGCCGTACCAGGGGGCCACCCAGTTCCACAGGTAGTTGTTGTCCTCATCGCTCTGGATATAGCTCGAGACGTTGCTCTCCAGCCGCGGGTAGGGCGAGCCCTCGGCCAGCCGGTTGCGGAAGACCTGGGCCACGTTGCCGTCCTGGTCGTTGCCGGCCTCCTCCTGCACGAAGGAGGCCAGGGTGATCAGCTCGTGCAGGCTCATCCCCTGCCCGTCCAGCGCGGCGTAGATATCCGGGGTGATCATCTCGTCAAAGCGGGCGTAGAAGGTGGCCACGTAGTCGTGGACGGTGCCGCCGTTCAAAAATTCATAGGTGTCGGGGAAGAGGTAGCCCTCGCCCTTCATAAAGCGGCCGGGCGCGTCCTCCGGCACGTACTGCCAGAAGGCAAACTCGCTGAAATCGCCGTTGTTCGCCTCTTCCAGGAAGTCCTCCGCGCTGCACAGGCCGGCCTGCTCCATCTTCTGGGCCATCGCAATGGCGGTGGTGCCCTCGGGGAAGGTCAGGCGCGTGGTCTCGGCCGCGGCGTACACCGACAGCGCCTCGATCAACGCGTCGTAGGAAGCGCCCTGTTCCAGCGTAAAGTCGCCGTATTGCAGCCGGCCCGCCGCCCCCTGCCGCCCCACATACCAGCGGAACAGCCGCGGGAAGCGGATCACCCCCGCCTCCTTCAGTTCGGCGGCGATGGCGGCCACGCCGCTGCCCTGCCGCACCGTGACGGCGACGGTCCGGCCCGTGGCCCCGCCGCCGGCGATCTCCCGCCGGAAGGCAAGGCCCAGCCCCCCCGCCGCCAGCGCGCAGGCCAGCAGCAGCAACAGCAGCAGCCAGCGCAGCGGGCGGCGCTTTTTGCGGGGGGCGGTGTGTTTGCTCGTGTTCGCTTCCTTCATGGGCTGTTCCTCGTTTTTTTATCAGTCTGCCAGCATCAGGCGCATGTAGCTCTCGCTCAGGTCAAAGGGCGCGCCGGTAAAGCGGATCATGCCGTACTCCTGGCGGCTGCCCTCGCCGTAGAACAGGGGCTGGCTCTCCCCCACCGTCACCACGGCCTTTTCGACCACCACTTCCTTCTGGCGGGCGGCCTCCATCAGCACCTCGGCGGCGCGGTCGTCGTCGGCCATCAGCTCGATGAAATAGAGCGTATCCTCCCGCCGGAAGTACAGGCCGTAGCCGTGGGCGTTCGACACGATGGTCACGCCCCGGGCGTACAGGTCGCCCAGCACCACGGCCATGCGCCCGGCGTCCAGCTCGACGCAGGCGGGGCAGTACTGCCGGCGCAGCTCGCAGAGCTTTTTCGCCGTGACGGCGTCGAACTCCGCCTGGCTCCACAGGTTGCGGCGCACCTCCCGCGTCAGGCAGCGCAGCCCGAAGGCCCGCCCAAAACCCTGCGCGGCGTACAGCGGCGCCTGCTCCGCCGCGGGCGCGGCCGCCAGGAAGGCGGCCCCGCGCGCCGCCAGCTGGGCGGCGGCATGGTCCAGCAAGACGGCCCCCACGCGCCCGCTGCGGGCGCACAGGCCGCAGAGGTAATAGCCCGGCCGCCCCTGCAAACTGACAGGCACGGCCAGCAGCATGGCCTGCAAAGCGCCGTCCTCTTCGGCCAGCCAGGCGTTTTCCGCGCCGGCAAAGCGCAAGACCAGCGCCTCCGGCAGTTCTGCCTGGCCGGGCCGGCAGGCGGCCCACAGCTCCTTCATGGCCGCCAGGTCGGACGGCCCCATCAGCCGAAACATCGTTCGGATACCCCCTTTTCTTTTTGCATTGCGCGTGTGTTCAGTCCAGCTCCAGGGCGGCGCGGGCCAGGGCCAGCACCTCGCGCCCGATCTCCTCCACCAGGCGCATCCGGCCGTTTTTGGCGCACTCCACCGCCTGCCAGCCCAGCTTGCGGGCGCAGTATTCGGCGGCGGCGCGGCTGCGCTCAAGGTATTCGAGGTCCCGCTCCTGGATATCCTTCCGGCTCTCGTCCCCGTGGTAGCGCGCGCTCATCAGCTTTTGGCTGACGGCGGGGTCCACCCGCAGGTAGATCACCGCGTCCGGGGCGGGCAGGCCCAGCCGCCGGTATTCAAAGTCGAACAGCCAGTCGAGGTAGCCGTCCCACTGGCCGGGCGGCAGCTTCGAGCACTGGTGCGCCCCGTTCGAGGTGGTGTAGCGGTCCGCCAGGACGACGCCCCCCGCCTCGTAAAAGCCGCCCCAGTCCCTTTTGTAGCTGGCGTAGCGGTCCACCGCAAAAAAGCTGCTGGCCGCGTAGGCGTTGACGTCGTCCGGCTTCTGGCCGAACTGGCCGGACAGGTACATCCGCACCAACGCCGACGAGTCGCTGCCGTAATTCGGGAAGCTGACCTCCCGCACCGGCAGCCCCTCCGCCGCAAGGGCCGCGGCGAGGCGCTTGGCCTGGGTGGCCTTGCCGCTGCCGTCCAGCCCTTCGATCACCAGCAGGCGGCCGCGCTTTGCGGCGGGGCTCATCGCGCCGCCTCCCGCAGGGCGCGGTAGCGGGCGCGCACTTCCTCCGGGCGGCCGCAGCACATCTTGCCCTCGGGGCAGGGGCCGGCCAGGCACCCCGGCCCCGCCGCGGCGAAGAGGTGCGGCGCCACCGGCAGCACCAGCCGCAGCATCTCCTCGGCCAGGGCGCGGATCTCCCACTGGGCCCGCTCGCAGCAGCGCAGCCGGAAAAAGTTGTGCAGGCTGCGGGCGTTCATCGTCACCACCATCTTGGTCTCGCAGGCGTTGGGCAGCACGAAGCGCGCATCCTCGTTGGCCAGCTTTTCGGCCTTTTTGCGGGCCTCCTTTTCCGGCATGCCCTCCGCCATCAGGCGGGCGGCGTGGCCCTCTTCCAGCTTGCGGGCCAGGTCCAGGTAGTTGGCCGCATCCTGCTCCATGCTGGCGAGGAAGGCGGCCTTCGCCTCAGGCACCGCCTCGATGGAGGGCGGCACCACGTAGCGGAAATCGTCCAGGCGCACATAGCGCTGGCTCTGCACGCTGAAGGACGCGATGCGGTGGCGCGTGATCTGCGCCAGCAGCGCGCGGCTGACCCCCTCGATGCCAAAGGTGAAGCTGGCGTGCTCGATGGGGCTGGCGTGCCCGAGGTCGCTCAGCATGGCGAGGAAGCGGGCGGTCTTGGCCTCGTCCAGCCCGTCCAGCAGGTCCTCGATGTGGCTGTCGGAATAGCAGAGCTTGGCCGCGGCGGCCACCACCTTTTCCGGCTCGGGCGTATGGGCGATCAGGCGGACGGTCATCATGCTTCTCCCTCCTTGAGCTTGGTCAGGGGGGCGAGGTTCGCCATCGTCTTTTTCACGCCCACCTTGTCAAAACGTATCTCGACGATAAAGTCCCCGGCGGCGGGGGTCACGCGCGTGACGGTGCCGCGGCCGAACACCTTGTGCATCACCACGTCCCCCGGCTCGTAATGCTTCGAGCCGGCGGGCGCCGGCATGCCGGGCCGCGGGGCCGCGGGGCGCTGGGGGGCGCGGGCCGTGACCGGCGCCCCCGGGAAGGCCGGGGCCCTGCCGCGGCCGGGCGCGGCGTTGTACTCCCGGTTCAGGTAGCCGCCGCGTGGCGCGGCCGCCCGGGACGAAGGGCCCGAATAGCCCGACGCGCCGCCGGGCACCGTGTCGCCAAAGCTGCCCCAGCCGGGGCGGCTGGCCCGCTCGAGGGCGGGGCTGCGGCTGGTCTCGACATAGTCCGGGTCGATCTCGTCGAGGAAGCGGCTGGGATCATTGTAGCAGGTGCGGCCGTAGAGCATGCGGGTGTGGCAGTGGGAGATATACAGCTCGCGCTTGGCGCGGGTGATGCCCACGTAGGCCAGGCGGCGCTCCTCCTCCAGGTCCTCCTCGGAGTACATACTCATGCTGCCGGGGAAGATGCTCTCCTCCATGCCCACGAGGAACACATAGGGGAACTCCAGCCCCTTGGCCGAGTGGATGGTCATCATGACCACCTGGTCGGCGGCGGCGTTGTAGCTGTCGATGTCGCTGATCAGGGCGATCTCCTCGAGGTAGCCCTCCAGGCTGGCGTCCACGCCGCGGGTGTCGCAGTAGTTCTTCACGTTGTTCACCAGCTGGGCGAGGTTGTTCTCGCGCTCCTCGGCCTCCTCCTTATGGCCGGCGGCGGCCTGCTGGCGCAGCATCTGGCGGTAGCCGGTCAGCTCGATCAGCTTTTCGGCGAAGAGGTCCAGCGGGCAGGTATCCAGCGCCTGCTGCAGGGCCTGGTAGATCTGCCAGAACTTGAGCAGCGGCCCCACCGCGCGGGACAGCCGGGCGTACTCGTCGGCGCGGCCGATGATGTCCAGCATGCTGACGCCCTCCTGCGCGGCCAGCTCGGCGATGGCGTCCACGGTGGACGCGCCGATCTTGCGGGCGGGCTCGTTGATGATGCGGCGCAGGCGCACGTCGTCCCGGGGGTTGGCCACGATGGACATATAGGAGTGGATGTCCTTGACCTCTTTGCGGTCGTTGAAGCGCTGGCCGCCCACGATCTTGTGGGGGATGCCCGCGCGGGTGAAGTAGTTTTCGATGGGGGCGGACTGCGCGTTCATCCGGTAGAGGATGGCGTGATCCGCCAGGTGGCCGCCGGCGCGCAGGTGCTGGCCGATGACCTCGGCGATGTGGGCGGCCTCCTCGCGGTCGTCCTCGGCCTGGTAGACGTGGACCGGCGCGCCCTCGCCGTTTTTGGTCCAGAGGGTCTTGCCCTTGCGGGCGCTGTTGTGGCGGATGACGCAGTTGGCCGCGTTGAGGATGTTCGAGGTCGAGCGGTAGTTCTGCTCCAGCCGGATGACCTTGGCCCCGGGGTAGTAGCGCTCGAAGTTGAGGATGTTCTCGATCGTCGCGCCGCGGAAGCGGTAGATGCTCTGGTCGTCGTCGCCCACGACGCAGATGTTCTTCTCCGGGCCGGTGAGCAGGCTGACCAGGTGGAACTGCGCGACGCTGGTGTCCTGGTACTCGTCCACCAGCAGGTAGCGGTAGCGGTTCTGGTAATAGCCGCGGGCCTCTTCGTTCTGCTGCAGCAGGCGCACGGTGTAGTAGATCAGCCCGTCGAAGTCGAAGGCCCCGGCCTCCTGCAGGCGCTTTTCATACAGGCCGTAGAGGCGGGCCGCCAGCTCCAGCTTGGTCTTGCCGGCGGCCTCCCGCGCGGCCGCGGCGGGGTCCAGCAGCTGGTCCTTCCAGCGGCCCAGCTGGTTCAGGGCCGTCTTGACGGGGTAGAACTTCTCGTCCAGGTTCTGCTCCTTATACAGGGCCTTCATCACGCGCTGGGCGTCGTCGGTGTCGTAGATGGTAAAGCTGCGGGGCCAGCCGATCTCCTCGGCGTAACGGCGCAAAATGCGCACGCAGGCCGAGTGGAAGGTGGAGGCAAAGACCTCGTCCCCCTCTTCGTCCCCCAGCATGGCGCGCAGGCGGGCCTTCAGCTCGCCGGCGGCCTTGTTGGTGAAGGTGATGGCCATGATGTTCCAGCTGCGGACGGCGTCGCGGCGCAGCATATCGTCCAGCCAGGCGGGCGTCTCGGTGCCCGTCATGATGGCGGTGCGCAGGGCCCGCAGGTCCTCGTCCGTGGCGGGGCGGGGGGTGGCGCTGCTGCCGTGGGCGCTGCCGAAGCGGATCAGGTTCGCGATGCGGTTGACGAGCACGGTGGTCTTGCCGCTGCCCGCGCCGGCCAGGATCAGCAGCGGACCGCTGGTGGTAAAGACGGCCTGGCGCTGCATCTCGTTGAGCCGGCCGAACTGTTTTTCGATGTAGGTGTCCCGGAGGGAGCAAAATTCTTTCTGGATATCGCTTGCCATGGGCTGCTCCTATTCAATCAAAAATCTTGTACCAGTATACCACAAATGCCCGGGGATGGACAGAGGCAAAAAGCCGCCCCGGCACGCATAAGGCGGCGGGGCGGGCAGATACGTTGCTGGTCAGAACGGCTCGGTGACGTCGAGCGCGCCGGCGCGGGCCCAGGCCGAGCGCCCGGCGCGGCGGACGGCCTTCAGGGTGTAGCGGCCGCCGCCCATCGCGCAGACGGCCGCGGCGATGACGGCCACCACCTCGGGGGGGATGCCCTCCTCGATCTGCGGGGCGCGGGGCGAAGCGGGCGCGGCCATTTTCGGCGCGGGGGGCGCGGGCATGGCGGGCGCCTCGGCGGGGCGGGCCTTGGGCGTGCCTGAGGCGGCAGAGCGGCTCCTGTTCAGGGCGAACAGGGCCACCGCCAGGGCGGCCACAGCGATCACGATCATGATGATGGTATTGGAATCCATAAATGCATCCTCCTGTCACCGTCCCGGCGGGCGGGACGCGCGGCGTTTTCTTCCATTATACCCGCTGAAAGGGGCGATTGCAACAGCTTTCGCGCCCGGGTCAGCGGCGGCCGATGCGGGGCGTGGCGTCGGTGAAGCCGACCTCCAGCTTGTCGCCGATCGAAAGGCTCATCGCGGTGCCCAGGGCCACGCAGTTGACCGGGTCGGGCGAGACGTAGACGTCCACCTTCAGCTCCTGGCTGAGGTACTCGGGCAGGCCGTGCAGCTGCGCGCCGCCGCCGGTGAGCATGACGCCGTTCTTGTAGATATCGCCGGCAAGCTCGGGGGGCGTCTTTTCCAGCACCTGGTGGGCCGCCGCGCCGATCTGCTCGCTGAGCATCATCACCGGGTCGTACAGGTCGCCCGTCGAGACGTTCACGCGCACCGGCAGGCCCGTCAGCAGGCTGCGGCCCTTGATCTCCATCGTCTCGTCGAAGTCGGCCTTCTGCGGGCAGCAGGCCACGCGCTTTTTCAGCTCCTCGGCGGTGCGCTGGCCGATGGCGATGCTGAACTTAGCCCGCACGAACTTGAGGATCTCGTCGTCGTAGTGGTTGCCGGCCACGCGCACGCTGGTGGCCTTGACCTTGCCGCCCAGCGACAGCACCGCGATGTCGGTGGTGCCGCCGCCGATGTCGATGATCATGCGCCCGTCGGGCACCGTGATGTCGATGCCGGAGCCGAGGGCCGCGGCGATGGGCTCGTCGATCAGGTACACCTGGCGCGCGCCGGCCGCGACCACCGCCTCGACGACGGCGTCGCTCTCGATGCCGGTGATGGCCGCCGGCACGCAGACCGCCACCCGCGGCTTGACCATATGGGAGCTGTACACCTGGTTGACGAAGCGGCAGATCAGCTCCCGCGTCATGGTGTGGTCGCTGATGACGCCGTCCTTCAGGGGGAAGGTGGCGGAGATATAGTTCGGGGTGCGGCCCACCATCGCCAGGGCCTTGTCGCCCACCTCCAGCACTTCCTTTTTGCGGGTATCGACGGCCACCACGCTGGGCTGGTTGAGCACGACGCCCTTGCCCTCCTGCGCGATGATGATGGTGGTGGTACCAAGGTCGATCCCGATATCGTTCTGAGCCATAACGCTGTATTCCTTTCTGTCTGTAAGCTTTATGCAAAGGCCCGTCCGGGCCGTAGAAATCCAGCTTTCAGTATACCACAGGGCGCGGAAAAAGTATAGCCTCAGTTATGCGAAGCCTGCTCCTTCATCAGCTCGCCCAGGCCGCTGTAGCGCAGGTTCTGGCGGATATTGGCCTGCATGGCGGCCACGGTGTCGCGGCGGCCCGCCAGCACGCACAGCTTGCGCGCGCGGGTCACGCCGGTGTACAGCAGGTTGCGGTAGCACAGGCTGGGCGGCACCTCGGCGGCGGGCAGCACCACCGCGGCGAACTCGCTGCCCTGGCTTTTATGGATGGTGATGGCGTAGGCGGGCTCCAGCTCGCCGAGGTTCTCGGCCGGGTAGGTCAGCAGGCGGTCGTCCATGCGCACCGTCATCGAGCGGCTGCGCACGTCCACCGCCTCCACGATGCCGATGTCGCCGTTGTAGGCGCCCACGCCCTGCTCGCCGCCGTCGCGCCGCCAGAGGATCTCGTAGTTATTCTTCACCTGCATCACCTTGTCCCCCACGCGGAACACGCGGGACGCGCTTTGCAGCTGGGGCTTGCCCCGGGCGGGGGGGTTCAGCCGCTCCTGCAGCAGGGTGTTCAGGGCCTGGGTGCCGCAGGGGCCCATCTTGGTGGGGCACAGCACCTGGATATCCCGTATGGGGTCAAAGCCGTAGCTGCGGGGCAGCCGCGTGGTGACAAGGTCGCATACCAGCTTCTGGCAGGCCTCGCCCGCCGCCTCCAGGAAGAAGAAGTCGTCCTCCCTGCCGCCCTTTTGCAGCGGCTTGCCGCTGACGATGTTGTGGGCGTTGCCCACGATCAGGCTGCGCCGCGCCTGCCGGAAGATGTAGTGCAGGCAGACCGTGGGCACCGCGCCCGAGCGGACCACCTCGCCCAGGATGTTGCCCGGGCCGACGCTGGGCAGCTGGTCGGCGTCGCCCACCATCAGCACGCGGCAGCTGGGCCGCAGCGCCGCCAGCAGGCTTTGGAACAGCTGCACGTCCACCATGCTCATCTCGTCGAGGATGACCACGTCGCAGGGCAGCAGGTTGCGTTCGTTGTGGATGAAGCTGACGCGCCCGCCGCTGTAGTCCACCTCCAGCAGGCGGTGGATGGTGGAGGCCTTGCGGCCGGTCAATTCGCTCAGGCGCTTGGCGGCGCGGCCGGTGGGGGCGCACAGGGCCACGCGCTCGGCCTGGCTTTCCAGCACGTTGAGCACCGCCTTGACGGTGGTGGTCTTGCCGGTGCCGGGCCCGCCCGTCAGCACCAGGCAGTTCTCGGTGACGGCGCAGCGGATGGCCTCGCGCTGTTCGGGCGCGTAGGCGAAGCCCTGGGCCGCCTCCAGCACCTGGATGTCCGCGTCGAGGTTGCGGGCGCTGCGCTTTTCGCGCCGCGTCAGGGCCAGCAGCCGCGCGGCGATGGCCTCCTCGGCGGCCAGCAGCTCCGGCAGGTAGACGTAGGCCCCGCCGCTGAACTGCCGCTCGGCCAGCTGGCCGGACGCGATGCAGCGGTCCAGCGCGTCGGTCAATTTATCCGCGGGCTGGTGGATGAAGGCCGAGGCCGTGGCCACGAGGCGCTCCCGCGGCAGGCAGGTATGGCCGTTGCCCGCGTTGTGGCGCAGCGTGCGCAGCAGCGCGGCCTCCAGCCGCTGGGGGCTGTCGCCCTCCATCTGGTAATAGGCGGCGATGCTGTCCGCGTGGCGGAAGTCCAGCTGCAAGGGCTCGCCGCAGAGGATGTAGGGGTTCGACGCGACGGCCTGCATCGCCCCCGGCCCAAAGGCGCGGAACACCTCCATCGCGCGGCGCGGCCCGATCTCGAACTGCGCCAGGTAGGCGATCAGCTCCCGCATACCGAACATGCGCTTGAACTCCTGCTGGATGCGGCCGGCCTTGTCGGCCGAGATGCCCTTGATCTCGGTCAGGCGGGCGGGCTCGTTCGCGATGACGTCCAGCGCCGAGGCGCCGAAGCGCTCCAGCAGCTTTTTGGCCGTGGCGGGCCCCACGTAGGGCAGCGAGCGGCTGGCCAGGAAGGCGTAGACCGCGTCGGCGTCCTTCGGCATATCGGTCACGCACTCCTCGGCGTGGAACTGGCGGCCGTAGGTGGCGTGGGTCTCGTAGTGGCCGCGGCAGACGACGCTCTGGCCCACGTGCAGCTCGCCCAGGGTGCCGCAGACCACCGTCAGCGTGCCCCCGCCCGACAGTTCGAACACGACGTAGCCGCTGTCGCTGTTTTCAAAGATGATGTCCTCGATGGTGCCTTCGAGCTGTTCCAGCCGCTGGTCCTCCATAGGCGCGCCTCCCTCCCGCTGTGATGTGCCATTGAAATGTGCCTTTTAAGTATACCCCGAACGCGGCGCGCCGTCAATCGGGCCCCGCGGCAAAAAGCCGCCCCCCGCCCAAACGGGCAGGGGGCGGCGTGGGGTTTTACTGGCAGCGCCCGGCTCAGCCGTGCACGATCAGGCTCTTGCCGGTCATTTCCTTGGGCTGGGGCACGCCCATCAGCTCAAGCATGGTGGGCACCAGGTCCGACAGGACGCCGCCCTCGCGCAGGGTGAAATCGTTGCCCGCGCCGATCACCACGCAGGGCACCACGTTGGTGGTGTGCGCGGTGAAGGGGGTGCCGTCCTCGTTCTTCATCTTGTCGGCGTTGCCGTGGTCGGCGGTCAGGATCACCTTGCCGCCCGCGGCCAGCACCGCGTCGATCACCTTGCCGGCGCACTGGTCCACGGCCTCGACGGCCTTGACGGCGGCGTCAAAGACGCCGGTATGGCCGACCATGTCGCAGTTGACAAAGTTGAGGATGATCACGTCGTACTTGCCGCTCTCGATGCGCTTGACGCACTCCTCGGCGACCTCGGGGGCGCTCATCTCGGGCTTCAGGTCGTAGGTGGCCACCTTCGGGCTGGGGATGACGCAGCGGTCCTCGCCGGCGAAAGGCTCCTCGCGGCCGCCGTTGAAGAAGAAGGTGACGTGGGCGTACTTTTCGGTCTCGGCGATGCGCAGCTGGGTCATGCCCAGCTTGGAGATATACTCGCCCATGACGTTGCTCAGGTCCACGGGCGGGTAGGCCACCTCGCAGTTGGGCATGGTGGCGTCGTACTCGGTCATGCAGACGTAGTGGACGGGGAAGCGGCCGTAGCGGCGCTCGAAGCCGTCGAAGGCGTCGTCCACGAAGATGCGGGTCATCTGGCGGGCGCGGTCGGGCCGGAAGTTGATGAACACCACCGTGTCCCCTTCAGTCACGCGGCCGCCCTCGCAGGTGATGCAGGGGATGACGAACTCATCGGTGACGCCGTTGGCGTAGCTGCGCTCGATGCACTCTTTCCAGTTCGCGGCGCGCTCGCCCTCGTTGTAGACGAACGCGGCGTAGGCCTTCTCCTCGCGGTCCCAGTTCTTATCGCGGTCCATCGCGTAGTAGCGGCCGGTGACGGTCGCGATCTTGCCGATGCCGATCTCGTCCAGCTTATCCTGCACGTTCTGCAAAAAGCGCTCGCCGTCGTGGGGGTCGGTGTCGCGGCCGTCCATGATGGCGTGGATGTAGACATCCTTCGCGCCCAGGGCCTTGGCCATATCCAGCAGGCCGAACAGGTGCTCCTCATGGCTGTGGACGCCGCCGGTGCCCATCAGGCCCATGAAGTGGATGGCCTTGCCCGCGTCGATGGCCGCCTTCATGTTGCGGACCAGGACGTCGTTCTTCTGCATCTCACCGTCCTGGATGGACTTGGTGATCAGCGTCAGCTGCTGGTAGACGATGCGGCCCGCGCCGATGTTGGTGTGGCCCACCTCCGAGTTGCCCATCTGGCCGTCGGGCAGGCCGACGCTCATGCCCGAAGCACCGATGGTGACGTAGGGGCAGGTGGCGAAGAGGTTGTCGAGATAGGGGGTCTTGGCGGCGGCGATGGCATTGCCGTAGGTCTCCTGCGGCACCCAGCCGAAGCCGTCAAGGATGCAGAGCATCATGGGTTTCTTTGCCATAGTTGTACAATTCCTCGGTTTCCAGATTTGTTTGTATCTGCCGCAAGGGCCGTTTTCAGCCCTTGGAGGCCGCATTGACGATCACCGCGAAGTCGGCCGCCTTCAGGGACGCGCCGCCGATCAGGCCGCCGTCGACGTCCTTCTTGCCGACCAGCTCTTCGCAGTTCTTGGCGTTCATGCTGCCGCCGTACTGGATGGTGGTGGCCTCGGCCACGGCCTCGCCGTACAGCTCGCCGATCACCTTGCGGATCTGGGCGCAGACCTCCTCGGCCTGGTCGGCGGTGG
>CALXGZ010000136.1 GCA_944387975.1 uncultured Faecalibacterium sp. | reverse complement strand
CGATGACCTTGGGGCTTTCGGCGATGAACACGCCCTTTTCCGGCTCCAGGCGGCTGCGCAGCTGGTTCTCGGTCAGGCGGGCGTAGACGTCCAGCGCGCCGTCGGCAAGGCTTGTGATCTCGATGATATGGGGCATGGGTCCTCCTTACTGGGGCGGGGAGAGGTTGAAGTCGCTCTCGCCCGAAAGGCCGTCCAGGTTGAGCATCCCCTCCAGGGCGGCGACGTCGGCCGAGACGTCCAGCGCGTCGGACTGGAACAGCTTGTCCAGCTGGTTCTCAAAGGCGGTGACCAGCAGGTCGAGCGAGCGCTGGATGCTCTGTTTCGTTTTGGTGATGTTCTCACCGTCCACGCCCTGGCGCTCCAGCTGGGCGTAGGTCTGCAGCAGCTTGCAGGCGGTGGGCAGGTAGTAGCCGGTGAATTTGCGCAGCTGCTCCTCCTTGCTCTGGTCGGCCTCGGCCAGGGCGAGGATGCGGGCGCTGACGGCCTCCAGCCGGGCGGCCTTCTCCCGCAGGACGGGGTCGGCGATGGCGGCCCCGTTCTCGCGCAGCTGGCGCAGCAGCTTCTGGTGGGCCGTCTCGCCGTCGGGGGCGGGGGCAGGCTCGGCCGCCGGCGGGGCGGGGATGGGCGCCGCGCCCCGGACGATCAGAAAGTCGGTGCGGTTGTCGATGTAGGCGTCCGCCCCGAAATAGCCGTGGTCGATGGCGCTCTCGAGGATGCGGCGGCCCTCCTTGGGGGCGATGCCCGCCGCCGCGAACAGCTCGTCCAGGGGGATGTTGTCCCGCTCGCCCACCACCTTGTCCAGCTGGCGCTCCAGCCGGATGGTGCGCCGCAGCCACAGGCTGGCCGCCAGCGCGCCTCCGCCGCCCACGATCTGGGCAAGGTTGGCGATCAGGTCCTCAAAGGCCCAGCCCACCCAGCCGCCGGCATAACGGGTGGCCGTTGTCAGGGTGGAGATGGTCTCCGGCAGGCTGACCACCCCGATGAAGAGCAGGATGCCGCCCGCCACGGTACACCACTTGATCAGCTTGAGGTGGCGTTTCTTGGCCTTCTGCTGCTCGGCTGTGGGCAGGTCGTGGGGGGCCGGGCCGTACTGGGCGCTGTAGTCGAAGGGCGGCGTCCGGCTGGGGCGGGGGGCGTTCGGCGGGGCGGCCTGGGCCGTCCGCGTGTCCTGGGGGCGAAAGTCGGCGGCGTAGCGCTGGCGCGCCTGCTCGTCCTGCCGCTCCCGCTTTTCGGCGTCCCTGTCGATGGCCCGCAGGATGAACAGGATCACCGCCAGCCAGGGCGCGAGGCCCAGTAAGATCAGCAGCGCGATGACGGGGATGCGGGCAAAGTAGTGTTTGTGTCCTGGTTGCATGATATCCTCCCGGCGCGGCGGCATACAAAAAGGGCCGCGCTCCCCTTTATTGTAGCAGAGCGCGGCCCATTTGTTAAGAGATACGGATAGATATTTTACTGCATCAGGGCGCAGACGGCGTCGGCGTAGGCGACGGGATCGTCCACCGGCAGGCCCTCGATCAGCTGGGCCTGGGCGTAGAGGATCCGGCTGTAGCGGTCCACCTTGTCGGTGTCGCCGGCCTCCTGCGCGGCCTTCAGGACGGCAAAGACGGGGTGGCTGGCGTTGACCTCCAGCACCTTGTCGCTCTTGACGTCCTCGCTGCCGGGCTGGCGGGACAGCACCTTCTCCATCTCGATGGACAGGGGGCCTTCGGCCGAGAGGCAGACCGGGTGGTCCTTCAGGCGGGTGGAGACCTTGACCTCCTTCACCTTGCCGTCCAGGGCGGCCTTCATGGCGTCGAAGAGGGGCTTGTTCTCGGCGGTGGCGTCCTCGGCGGCCTTCTTCTCCTCGTCGGAGGCGAGGCCCAGGTCGCCGCCGTTGATGTTCTTGAACTCGATGGGGGCGTCCTTACCCTCGGCGTCCTTGTGGGGGAAGCTGTGCATGACCTGGAAGCAGAATTCGTCCACGTCCTCGGTCAGCAGCAGCAGGTCATAGCCCTTGTCCAGCACCAGGGCGGCGGCGGGGAGCTTGGCCAGACGGTCGGCGGTGTCGCCGGCGGCGAAGTAGATGTACTTCTGGTCGGCGGGCATCTTCTCGACGTACTCCTCGAGGGTGACCATCTTCTTCTCCTTGGCGGAGTAGAACAGCAGCAGCCCCCGCAGCAGCTCGGCGTGCATGCCGAAGTCGGCGTAGACGCCGAACTTGATCTGGCGGCCGAACTCCTTCCAGAAGGCCTCGTACTTCTCGCGGTCGTTGACCAGCATGGCGTTCAGCTCGTTCTTGATCTTCTTCTCGAGGGCGTTGTGGATCAGCTTGAGCTGGCTGTCCTTCTGCAGGGTCTCGCGGCTGATGTTCAGGCTCAGGTCCTGGCTGTCCACGATGCCCTTGACAAAGCTGAAGTAATCGGGCAGCAGGTCGGCGCACTTTTCCATGATGAGGACGCCGGAGGCGTAGAGGGCCAGGCCCTTTTCGTACTCCTTGGTGTAGAAGTCGTAGGGGCGGTGGGCCGGCACAAAGAGCAGGGCGTTGTAGTTGGCGGTGCCCTCGGTGCGGCTGACGATGACCCGGGCGGGGTCGGCGTAGTCGCTGAAGTGGTTCTTGTAGAACTCGTTGTACTCCTCGTCGGTGACCTCGCTCTTCTGCTTTTTCCAGATGGGCACCATGCTGTTCAGGGTCTCCAGCTCGGTGTATTCCTCCCACTCGGGCTTGTAGTCCTCGGGCTTGGGGTCGGGTTCCGGCTTCTGGCGGCTCTTGGTCCGCTCCATCTGGATGGGGTAGCGGATGTAGTCGCTGTACTTTTTGACGATGGCGGCCACGCCGTACTCCGAGACGTAGTTGTCGTAGTTCTCGGTGTCGGTGCCGGGCTTGATGTGCAGGATGATGTCGGTGCCGGCGGTCTCCTTTTCGGCGGGGGTGATCTCATAGCCCTCCACGCCGCTGGACTCCCACTGCCAGGCCTCGCTGCTGCCGTAGGCTTTGGAGATGACGGTGACATGGTCGGCCACCATGAAGGCGGAGTAGAAGCCCACGCCGAACTGGCCGATGATGTCGATGTTCTCGTCGGTGTTTTCGGCCTTGAAGTCCTGGCTGCCCGAGTGGGCGATGGTGCCCAGGTTCTGCTCCAGCTCGGCCCGGGTCATGCCGATGCCGTTGTCCGAGACGGTGAGCATCCGGTTGTCCTTGTCCAGGGTCAGCAG
>CALXGZ010000135.1 GCA_944387975.1 uncultured Faecalibacterium sp. | reverse complement strand
GAGGAGACCAACATGGGCGACCTGGTGGCCGACGGCATCTACGCCTACTTCAATGAGATCGAGCAGCTGGACTGCGATATCGCCATCATGAACGGCGGCGGCATCCGCGCCGATATCCCGGCCGGCGACTGGACCTATATGTCCTGCAAGACGGTCAGCCCCTTCGGCAACGTGGCCTGCCTGATGTCGGTCACCGGCGCGCAGATCCAGAACGCCCTCGAGTTCGGCGCCCGCTACGCCGGCTCCGGTCAGGAGAGCGGCGGCTTCCTGCAGGTGGCCGGCGCGACCTACGAGATCCACACCGACCTGCCCAACACCGTCCCCACCGACGACCAGGGCGTCTGGAGCGGCCCCGCCACCGGCACCCCGCGCGTCCAGAACGTCAAGATCTACAACAAGGCCACCGGCACCTACGAGCCGCTTGACCCGAACGCCACCTACAACATGGCCGGCATGAACTACACCCTGCGCTCTCTGGGCGACGGCTTTGCCATGTTCGACGGCGCGACCCTCGTCAAGGACTACGTCGCCGAGGACTACCTGGTCCTGTCCAGCTACGCCATGCTGTTCGACGGCGGCGTCATGACCAGCGCCAACAGCCCCCTGGCCGACTACCCCGGCTACCTGCTCGACTACGAGAACCCCTACGGCGCCGGCCGCATCACCCTGTTCTGATGCAGCGTGACCAGCGCGCCCGCACAGTATAACACACTACAATAAAATCGCCCGCCCTGAGTGTTGCGCCCGGGGCGGGCTTTTTTGCTTGACAGGATATATACCATAGTATATACTAAGGGTAAGGAGGTGTCGCAGATGGATACGGCAAAGATCTTTGAGAATGGGCGCAGCCAGGCTGTCCGGCTGCCCAAAAAATTCCGCTTCGATGTGGACGAGGTGGTGGTGCAGCAGCTGGGCGACGCGGTGATCCTGGTCCCGCGCGATTCCCTCTGGAAGACCTTTGAGGAGGGGCTGGAGGGCTTCACCGACGATATTTTTGCCGCCGGGCGGCAGCAGGGCGCCCAGCAGGAGAGGGAAGCGCTATGACCTATATGCTGGACACCAATATCTGCATCTATGTGATGAAGCAAAGGCCCGCGGCGGTGCTGGAACGCTTCCGGCAGGAGCTGGACGCGGGGCTGTGCATCTCGTCCATCACCCTGGCAGAGCTGGAGTTTGGGATGAAGAACAGCTCCGACCCGGCCCGCAACGAGCTGGCGCTGCTGCGCTTTCTGGCCCCGCTCAGCGTTTTGCCCTTTGGGGCCGCCGCCGCGGCCGATTACGGCGAGATACGCGCCTGCCTGCAAAGGAAGGGCACGCCCATCGGCCCGCTGGATATGCTGATCGCGGGCCACGCCCGCGCCGAGGGGCTGGCGCTGGTGACGAACAACACAAAAGAATTCGCGCGCGTGCCCGGCCTCAAGCTGGAAAACTGGGCGGGCTGACGCGGACACGGCAAAAAGGCCATGCTGCTTTCACAACATGGCCCTTGGTTGGGGATGAGAGAATCGAACTCCCACAAGTAGAGTCAGAGTCTACCGCACTACCACTATGCAAATCCCCATCGTGTTCTGTTTTGCTGCCGGCGCGCTGCCGACGGTGATTATTATACTCAGCTTTGGGGCGCTTGTCAAGGCTTTGGATGAAAAAATTTCCGGCATATTTTGCGCGGGGCGCGGCATAGGATAAAGGCAAAGAGAAAAGGAGGCCACGCCTATGACCCAGGCTGACGCACGCAAAAGCCTTTTGTCCCGCCGCGTCGCGCGGGATATGGAGCACGAGCGCTACCACCCCGAGCTGGAGGACGAGCTGAAAGAGTGCCTGTACTGCCTGCGCCGCAACGCCATGATGTTCGACCTTGAGGTCGACCCGGACCTTGTGGAGCAGCGCATCTATGAGCGGCAGGCCCTGCTGTGCCGCTACCGCTACCTGCTGCAGCGCGCGCGGGAGCTGGGGCTGCACGGCATCCTGACCGGGCTGCCCGCCTTCCCCGAGGCGGGGGGCGGCGGCACTTGACAGCGGGGCCAAAGCGTGTTATCATACATGCAAGAAACGTTTGCCGGGCCCGCCCCGGCCTAGACTATAGGATAGAGAGGTACATACCATGGAGAGAATCAAGACCATTGCGACCCGCGACCTGACCAAGAGCGTCCAGACCGGCGGCTGCGGCGAGTGCCAGACCTCCTGCCAGTCCGCCTGCAAGACTTCCTGCGGCGTGGCAAACCAGAAGTGCGAGAACAGCAATAAGTAACACAGCTTTGCGTGGATGCCGCCTGTGCCGGGCGGCATTTTTTTGTGTTGTACGGAGGAACATATGGTACACCAGTATAAGCTCAACGGGTACGACATCGTGCTCGACACCTGCAGCGGCTCGGTCCACCTGGTGGACGACGTCGCCTACGACGCCATCGCCCTGTATAAGCAAAAGCCGCGCGCGGAGATCGTGGCCCAGCTGCTGCAAAAGTACGCCGGCCGCCCCGACGTCACCGCCCCGGAGCTGGAGCAGTGCCTCGACGACATCGCCGCGCTGGAGGCCGCCGGCAAGCTGTGGAGCCCCGACGTCTACGAGGACATGGCCTTCGACTTTAAAAACCGCACGAACGTCGTCAAGGCCCTGTGCCTGCACGTGGCCCACACCTGCAACCTGAACTGCTCGTACTGCTTTGCGGCGCAGGGCCGCTACCAGGGCGAGCGCGCGCTGATGAGCCTCGAGGTGGGCAAGCGGGCGATGGAGTTTTTGATCGAGCACTCGGGCACGCGCCGCAACCTGGAGGTGGACTTCTTCGGCGGCGAGCCGCTGATGAACTGGCAGATGGTCAAGGACCTGGTGGCCTATTGCCGCCGCCGGGAAAAGGAGACGGGCAAGAACTTCCGCTTTACCCTGACGACGAACGGCATGCTGATCGACGACGACGTGATCGACTTCTGCAACCGGGAGATGAGCAACGTGGTGCTCAGCCTGGACGGCCGCAAGGAGGTGCACGACCGCCTGCGCGTGGACTACGCCGGCCGCGGCAGCTACGACACCATCGTGCCCAAGTTCCAGAAGCTGGTCAAGGCCCGCGGGGACAAGAACTACTACATCCGCGGCACCTACACCCACGCCAACACCGACTTCACCAACGATATCTTCCACATGGCGGACCTCGGCTTTACCGAGCTGAGCATGGAGCCCGTGGTCTCGAAGCCGGACGACCCCTGCGCCCTCACCCAGGAGGACCTGCCCGTCCTGCTGGAGCAGTACGAGATCTTGGCCAAGGAGATGCTCAAGCGCAGCCGCGAGGGCCGGCCCTTCACCTTCTACCACTACATGATCGACCTGACCGGCGGCCCCTGCATCTACAAGCGCATCGCGGGCTGCGGCTCGGGCACCGAGTACATGGCCGTCACCCCCTGGGGCGATCTGTACCCCTGCCACCAGTTCGTCGGCGACCCCAAGTACCTGCTGGGCGATATCTGGAAGGGCGTCACCAACACCGCCGCGCAGGACGAGTTCCGCCACTGCAACGCCTATGCCCGGCCCGAGTGCAAGGACTGCTGGGCCAAACTGTATTGCTCCGGCGGCTGCGCGGCCAACGCCTACCACGCCACCGGCAGCATCAGCGGCGTGTATGAATACGGCTGCGAGCTGTTCAAAAAGCGCATCGAGTGCGCCATCATGATCAAGGTGGCCGAAAACCAGGACCTGGCCGCCCAGGGCGTGGAGGCGCCGCTGGAGCTGGGCGGGACCTGCGCCGCCTGCGCGGACGGCGAGGGCTGCGCCGAATGAGCCTGACCCCCATCGCGGATTTTGTCAGGGGATACGCCGCGGCGGATGTCTCCCGGCTGCACATGCCGGGGCACAAGGGCCGCGGGCCGCTGGGCTGCGAGGCGTTGGACCTGACCGAGATCGCCGGCGCGGACGAGCTGTACGAGGCCGGCGGCATCATCGCGCAGAGCGAGGCCAACACCGCCCGCCTCTTCGGCACGGTGGCCACCTGCTACGGGGCCGAGGGCTCGTCCCAGTGCATCCGGGCCATGCTGTTCCTGGCCTTGCAGGCGGCCCCGGCGGGGCAGGGCAGGCCGCTGCTGCTGGCGGCCCGCAACGCCCACAAGGCGCTGCTGTACGCGGCGGCGCTGCTGGATTTTGACATCGAATGGCTCTGGCCGGCCCCCGATGGGCAGGGCAGCCTCTGCGCCTGCCCGGTGTCGCCGGCACAGCTGGCGGCGGCCCTCAGCCGGCTGGCGGCGGCCGGGCGGCGGCCCTTCGCGGCCTACCTGACCAGCCCCGACTATCTGGGCGGCGTGCAGGATGTGGCGGCGCTGGCCCCCGTGTGCCACGCCTGCGGCGTGCCTTTGCTGGTGGATAACGCCCACGGGGCCTACCTGCGCTTTCTGCCGGGGGGCAGCCGCCACCCCATCGGCCTTGGGGCGGACCTGTGCTGCGACTCGGCCCACAAGACCCTGCCGGTGCTGACCGGCGGGGCCTACCTCCACCTGGGGCACGGGCTGCTGGCCCCGGACACCGCGGCGATGCGGGGGGCGATGTGCCTGTTCGGCTCGACCAGCCCCTCCTATCTGATCTTGCAGTCCCTGGACCTGTGCGCCGCGGCGCTGGCGGGGGAGTGGCCTGCGCGCCTTGCCGCCTGCATCGGGGCGGTGGACGGGCTGAAGCGGGACCTCGAGGCCCTTTGCCCCGGCCTCGTCCGCCCGTCGGAGCCGCTGAAGGTGGTGCTGGACGGCGGGGCTTTGGGCTGCACCGGGCGGGCCCTGGCGGATATGCTGCGGGCGCACAAGGCCGAGTGCGAGTACGCCGACGGCCGGTACGTCGTGCTGATGTTCGCGCCCGGCAACCTGCCCCGGGACTACGCCCGCGTGCGTGAAGCCATGGCGGACGCCGCCGCCCGCCCGCAGGCGGGGCAGGCCCTGCCCGGCTTGCCCGCCGGCATTTGGGCGCGGCTTGCGGCGGAGGCGGCCCCCCGCTGCACCATCCGGCAGGCGGTGTTCGGCCGGCAGCAGCGCGTCCCAGCGGGGCAGGCCCTGGGCCGGGTGTGCGCGCTGCCCACCGTGGCCTGCCCGCCGGCTGTCCCCATCGCCGTCAGCGGCGAGGCGATCGGCCCGGCCGCGGCGGAGCTGTTCCGCTATTACGGCGTCGAAGAGGCGGCGGTCCTGACAGAGTGAACGACATCCGGTCCGGCTGGGCCGGATGTTTTTTGTCCGCATAAGATGGGCTTGACAGCCGGGGCCCGGCGTGATAGATTTTGTTAACCGATACACAGCGGAAGGAGGCGCGCCCGCATGCTTGATATCCGACACCTGACCAAAGTCTACGGCGGCAAAAAGGCCGTGGACGATCTGTCCTTACACATCCGCCCGGGGGAGATCTACGGCTTCATCGGGCACAACGGGGCGGGCAAGACCACCACCCTGAAAAGCTGCTGCGGCATTTTGCGCTTTGACGGCGGCGATATCCTGGTGGACGGCGTGTCCATCCGCGCAGACCCCATCGCCTGCAAGCGGCGGCTGGCCTACATCCCCGACAACCCCGACCTCTATGAGTACATGACCGGCATGCAGTACCTCGACTTTGTCGCGGACGTGTTCGGCGTGCCGGCAGCCGAGCGGGCCGGGCGCATCCGCCGCTACGGCGACGCCTTCGAGCTGACGGACGATCTCGCGCAGCCGGTCAGCGCCTACTCCCACGGGATGAAGCAGAAGCTGGCCATCCTGTCGGCGCTGGTGCACGCGCCGCGGCTGCTGTTGATGGATGAGCCCTTCGTCGGGCTGGACCCCCGGGCCGCGCATCAGCTCAAGGTGCTGATGCGGCAGTTCTGCGAGGGGGGCGGGGCCATCTTCTTTTCCACCCATGTGCTGGAGGTGGCTGAAAAGCTCTGCGACAAGGTGGCCATCATCCGGGGCGGCAGGCTGGTCCGCGCCGGCGCGATGGACGAGGTGCGGGGCGACGACAGCCTGGAAGAGGTCTTTCTTGAGCTGGAAGGGGAGCAGGGCGATGCTGAAAGCGCTACTTAAAAAGCAATGGCTGGAGATGACGACCTCTTTCCGCCGCAGCAGCGTCACCGGCCGCGCCCGCAGCGGGTGGAGGGCCTGGGCCTTCCTGGCCATGGCCGGGGCGGCCGTGCTGCTGGTGATGGGCAGCGTGGGGCTGCTGGCCGCGCTGCTGTGCCAGCCGCTGAGCGCGGCCGGGCTCGACTGGCTGTACTTCGCGCTGATGGCCGCGCCGGCGCTGCTGGCGGGCGTGATGGGCGGGGGCTTTGCGGCCTACGGCATGCTGTACTGCGCCCGCGACAACGAGCAGCTGCTGGCGCTGCCCATCCCGCCGGGGCTGATTTTGGCGGTGCGCATGGGCGCGGTGTGGCTGCTGGGCACGGGCTACCTCGCGGTGGTGCTGGCGCCGGCCTACGCCGTGTACTTCGCGCTGGGGGCGCGGCCGCTGCGGGCCGCTTTGGCCCTGCTGCCGGCGACGGTGCTGCTGGGCTGCCTGGTGCTGGCGGGCTCCTGCCTGGCGGGGTGGCTGGCGGCGGCCGTGGGCAGCCGCGCCGGCCGCTGCAAGGCGCTGCTCAGCCTGTTTTATATCGTGCTGATTTTGGCCTACGGCTTCGGCTCCGGCTTTGCGGTGCAGCAGGGGCTGACCTGGCTGCTGACGCACCTGGACGAGGCCGCTGCCGCCCTGCGCGCCGACGCCGGGGCGGTGTACCTGCTGGGGCGCGCGGCGGCGGGGGAGTGGCCTGCCCTGGGCCTGCTGGCCGCCGCCGGGCTGGGGGCGCTGGGCGCGGTGTGGCTGACGCTGCGCCGCAGCTCCCTGCGCCTGATGACCACCCGCCGCGGCGCGGCCAGGGCCGCAAAGGCGGCGCGGCCGGCCCGCCCCCGCAGCCTGCGGGCGGCCCTGCTTTGCCGGGAGCTGCGCCACCTGGCCAGCTGCACCAGCTACATGGTCAACGGGCTGCTGGGCAGCGTGCTGCTGCTGGCGGCGGCCGTGGGCGCAGTATGGCAGGCGCGGCTTTTGCGCGGGGCGCTGGCCCTTTTGCCGGGGGCGGGGGCCGCGGCCCCGGCGCTGGGCTGCGCGGCGGTCTGCTCGCTGGTATCGATGAACCTGCTGACCCCGCCCTCCGTCTCGCTGGAAGGGCGCGCCCTCTGGCTGATCCGCTCCCTGCCGGTGACGCCCTGGCAGGCGCTGCGGGCCAAGCTCGACTTGCACCTGGCCCTGACGCTGCCCCCGGCCCTGCTGGCGGCGCTGTGCGTGCTGGGGGCGCTGGGCTGCGGGCCGCTGGCCGGCGCGCTGGCCCTCGGGTGCGTGGGGCTGTACACGCTGCTGGCCGGGGCGCTGGGCCTTGCGCTGGGGGTCCGGCTGCCAAACCTGCGCTGGACCAATGAGACCGCCGCCGTCAAGCAGAGCGCGGCCCCGGTGCTGGCCCTCTTCGCCAACTGGGGCGCGCTGGCCCTGCTGTGGGGGCTGTGGTGGCTGGCGCAGGGGCCGCTGGGCGGCGCCGGCGCGCTGGGGCTGTGCTGCGCGGCGCTGGCGGCGGGCTGCTGCGCGCTGCTGGGCTACCTGCGCCGGGGCGGCAGCCGGGCCTTCGCGCGGCTGTAAGGGCCCCGCAGGCGCCGAAAACTGATGAAAATGCGAAGTTTATGCAAAGAAACGGTAAAGCACCTTGCGGCTTTGGGCAAAAGCTGTTACAATACAGGCAGATAAAGCGCCCGGGCGCTTTGAAAGATTTTGCCAAAACCGCCTTTCCTTTGCAAAAAAAGCGGCCTCTGCTTCGTTTTAAAGGCAGAAGCTTTCGGATACAAGCCCCGTGACGGAGGTGTATGGGATGAAGATATTGCTGACCACCGACTGGTGGACCCCCGCGGTGAACGGCGTGGTCCGCTCGGTGACGCTGCTGCGGCGGGAGCTGCTGGCCCAGGGCCACGATGTCAAGGTGCTGACGCTCTCGCCCGACAGCCACTCGTTTGAAGAGGACGGCGTGATCTACCTGGGCAGCCTGAGCGCCGACCGCGTGTACCCCGGCGCGCGCGTGCGCTTTACGGCGTGGAACCGCTGGATGCGCGCCCTGACCGACTGGCGGCCCGACGTCATCCACTCGCAGTGCGAGTTTTCGACCTTTTTGCCGGCGTGTCGGCTGGCCCGGCGCTGCAACTGCCCGCTGGTGCACACCTACCACACCGCCTATGAGGACTACACCCGCTACATCATCCCCAGCGAGCGCTGCGGCCATGTGGCGGTGAAGGAGCTGACGAAGTTGTTCTCCGGCCGCTGCGACGCCATCCTGGCCCCGACGGGCAAGGTGGCCGAGATGCTGGACCAGTACGGCGTCACCTGCCCGGTGTACACGGTGCCCACGGGCATAGACCTGGACGCCTTTTACCCCGTAGAGCCGGCGGACAAGCCCGCGCTGCGGCGCGCCCTCGGCCTGCCGGAAGGGGAGACCATCCTCGTGTCGGTGGGGCGGCTGGCCGCCGAGAAGAACCACGGCGAACTGCTGCGTCTGCTGGCGAAGGAGCCGGCGGGCCGGCGGCCGCTTTTGCTCTTTGTGGGGGACGGGCCCGTGCGCGCCCAGCTGGAACAGCAGGCCGCCGACCTCGGCCTTGTGGACCGGGTGATGTTCGCCGGCATGGTGCCGCCGGGCGAGGTGGTGCGCTATTACCAGGCGGGCGACGCCTTCGTCTGCGCGTCCCAGAGCGAGACGCAGGGCCTGACCTACTTTGAGGCGCTGGCCTGCGGGCTGCCGGCCATCGTGCGGGCGGACCCCTGCCTGGACGGCGTGGTGGAGGACGGCGTCAACGGCTGGCAGTGGAAGGACGCCGCCGGCTTCCACGCGGCGCTGGAGGCCTTCTGCGCCGGGGACGGGGTGCGGGCCCGGCTGCGGGCCGGGGCCCTGGCCACCGCCGGGCGCTACGCCGCGCCGCACTTTGCGGCCCAGGCGGTGGAAGTATACGAGAAGGCGCTGGACGCGCGCAGCCGCATCCCGGGCGGGCTGCCGCCCAGCGTGCCGGCCGCGGCCTCGGGGGTGGGCTTTTTCCTCTGCCTGTGGCTGGCGGTCTGGGCCTGGCAAAAGGGGCTTTTGACCGACCTGGCCGCCTTGCAGGCCTGGGTGGCCGGGCTGGGGCCCTGGGCGGCCGTGGCCTTCGTCGCCTTCCAGGCGGTGCAGGTGGTGGTGCCCATCCTGCCCGGCGGGCTGGGGTGCCTGGCCGGCGTGGTGCTGTTCGGGCCGTGGTACGGCTTCGCCTACAACTACGTGGGCATCTGCGCGGGGTCGCTGGCGGCCTTCGGCGTGGCTCGCTACTGCGGCCGCCCTCTGCTGGAGCGCATGTTCTCCCGCAAATTGCTGCTGAAATACGACCGCTGGCTGGGGCAGAAGAGCTTCAGCAAGTGGTTCGCGCTGGCGATCTTCCTGCCGGTGGCCCCGGACGACTTTTTGTGCTACCTGGCCGGCACCACCTCGATGCACTGGGGGCAGTTCACCTTTATCATCCTGACGTGCAAGCCCTTTGCCATCGCGGCCTACAGCACCGGCCTGACGGTGGCGATGAACACTGTGCTGCGGCTGCTGTGACCGCAGGAGGAGCGTAAAACATGTCTGTCTGCATTTACCGCGGCGGCTACGACACCGTCCGCAAAAGCGGCGTGGGCAAGGCGCTGGAGCACCAGGCCGCCGCCCTGCAAAGCGTGGGCCTGCCCCTGACGGGCGAGATACCGCCGGCCGGCCCCGCGGCCAAAGGCTGCGTCGTGCATGTGAACACCGTGCTGCCCAGCGCGCCGCTGGCGGCCGCCCGGGCCCACGCCCGCGGCTGCAAGGTGGTGTACTACGGGCACTCGACGATGGAGGACTTCCGCAACAGCTTTTTCGGCTCGAACCTGCTGGCGCCGCTGTTCAAGCGGTGGCTGATCTTCTGCTACCGGCAGGGGGACGTGGTCATCACGCCCAGCGTCTACTCCCGCCGCATCCTGCTGGGCTACAAGCTGGGCAGGCCCGTCTACACCCTCTCCAACGGGATCGACACCGGCTTTTTCCACCCGGACGCGGCGCGGGCCGCGCGCTTCCGGCTGCGCTACGGCCTGGCGGAGGGGCAGCAGTGCGTCATCTCGGTGGGGCACTGGATGGTGCGCAAGGGCCTGCCCGACTTCGTCGAGCTGGCGCGGCGCATGCCGGGGGTGCGCTTTATCTGGTTCGGCCATACGGACGGGCCGCTGCTGACCGAGGAGGTGCGCCGCGCCATGGCCGCCGCGCCGGGCAACCTGCTGTTCGCGGGTTACGTCGGGGCCGAGGAGCTCTGCGACGCCTACTGCGGGGCCGACGCCTTCGCCTTTATGAGCCATGAGGAGACCGAGGGCATCGTGGTGCTGGAGGCGCTGGCCTGCGGCATCCCCACCATCGTGCGGGATATCCCCGTGTACGACAACTGGCTGGAGGACGGCAAGTCGGTCTACAAGGCCGCCACGGTGGACCAGTTCGAGGCAAAGCTGCGGGACATGCTGGCGGGCCACCTGCCCAGCCTGCGCGAGGGCGGCCTGGCCGTGGCCGAGGCGCGCAGCCTCGGGCAGATCGGGCAGGCGCTGTGCCGCATCTACGCCGCCGGCGGCTTTTTGGACGCGGCCAAAGCCGCGCCGCCCGAAGCATAACACACGCTGCGCTACATAGGATAGGACTATGAACCTTTTATTTTCGATCGACCGCAAATTCATCCCCCTGTGGCGGCAGTGCATGGCCACCATCCTGCGCCACGGCGGGGCCGGGCATTACGACGTGTACGTCCTGCACTCCGACCTGACGGCGGAGGACGGGGCCAGCCTGCGCGCCGCGCTGCGCCCGGGCGACAGCTGCACGCTGGTGCCGGTGCCGGAGGGGCTGTTCGAGGGCTTCCCCGAGACGGGGCGCTACCCCGTGCAGATCTATTACCGGCTGGCCGCGCCCCTGTTGCTGCCGGCGCAGCTGGGGCGCATTTTGTACCTCGACGTGGATACGGTGGTGCTGAACAGCCTTGTGCCGCTGTACACCTCCGACTTTGCGGGGGCGGCCTTCATGGCGTGCAGCCACACCGGCAAATTCCTGGACCGGGTCAACCAGGCCCGCCTGGACCTCGAGGAGGGGGTGCCCTACCTCAACTCCGGCGTGCTGATGATGGACCTTGCCCTGCTGCGCCAGACGCTGCGCCTCGCGGACATACGCGACTACGCCGAAAAGTACAAAAAGCGCCTGATCCTGCCCGACCAGGACATTCTGACGGGCCTGTTCGGCGACAAGGCCCTGGTGCTGGACAGCCGCGTGTACAACATGACCGACCGGCTGTTCCTGCGCTGCGCCGCCGTCCCCGCCGCGCGGCTGACGGTGGACTGGGTGCGGCAGAACACGGTGGTGGTCCACTATCTGGGCAAGCCCAAGCCCTGGCAGAAAAGCTACGTCGGGCCCCTCGGCGTCTTTTACAGGGAAGAGGCGGCCCTGACGGAACAAACGGAACAGTAAACATAAGCAAAGCCCCCGCTCTTTTGTCCGAGCGGGGGCTGCTTTTATAGCGGGATGCGCTTATTCGATGCCGAGGACCTTGTAGTCCTTGTCCTCGACGGCTTTGGTCAGGACGTCGTCGCCGACGGGGGCGTTCAGGCTGACGACGGCGGCGCCGGCGGTATGGCTGACCTCGGCCGCGTCCACCTGGGGCAGGGCCTCGAGGGCCTTTTTCACGGTGGCCTCGCAGTGGCCGCACATCATACCTTCGATCTTGATGGTCTTTTTCATGGCAGTTACCTCCTGGTTTGGGGTGATGGGGCAGCCCTCCGGCCGGGGTTCGGGCGCGGGGGGCAGCTCGATGGGGTGGGCGGGCTTATCTTTTTTGGCGCTGTGCAGGTCGAAGAAGTTCAGGCGCAGCGCGTTCGACACCACGCAGAAGCTGGACAGGCTCATGGCCGCCGCGCCGAACATGGGGTTCAGCGTCAGGCCGAAGGGGATGAACAGCCCCGCCGCCAGCGGGATGCCGATGACGTTGTAGATGAAAGCCCAGAACAGGTTTTCGTGGATGTTGCGCAGCGTCGCGCGGGACAGGCGGATGGCCGCGGGCACATCCGACAGGCGGCTGTTCATCAGCACGACGTCCGCCGCGTCGATGGCCACGTCCGCCCCGGCCCCGATGGCGATGCCGGTGTCGGCGCGGGTCAGGGCGGGGGCGTCGTTGATGCCGTCACCCACCATGGCCACCTTGCCCTTTTCGCGCAGGGCGCGGATGACGCTCTCCTTGCCGTCGGGCAGCACGCCGGCGATGACCTGGTCGACCCCGGCCTGGCGGCCGATGGCCTCGGCGGTGCGGCGGTTGTCGCCGGTGAGCATCACGACGCGGATGCCCATGGCCTGCAGCTGGCGGATGGCGTTGGGGCTGTCCTCCTTGATGGTGTCGGCCACCGCGATCAGGCCCAGCAGCCGGCCCTCCCCGCCGAAGAAGAGGGGCGTCTTGCCCTGTTCGGCCAGGGCCAGGGCCTGGTCCGCCAGGGCGGCGGGCACGCGGGCCTGCGTCTGGATGAAGCTGAGGCTGCCGCCGTAGATGCTGCGGCCGGCAAGCCGGGCCGTCAGGCCGTTGCCGGGCAGGGCGGTAAAGTCCGTCACCTCGGGCGCGCCGAGCTGCAGGCCGGCGGTATAGGCCAGCACGGCCTTGGCGAGGGGGTGCTCGCTCTTTTGCTCGAGGGCGGCGGCCAAAGTCAGCAGCTCGGTTTCGGTGACGCCTTCGGCCGGCAGGATGTCGGTGACCTGCGGCGCGCCGCGGGTGATGGTGCCGGTCTTATCCAGGGCGACGATCTGCGTGCGGCCGGCCGCCTCGAGGGAGGCTGCGGTCTTGAAGAGGATGCCGTTTTTCGCGCCAAGGCCGTTGCCCACCATGATGGCCACGGGCGTGGCCAGGCCCAGCGCGCAGGGGCAGCTGATGACCAGCACCGAGATGCCCCGCGCCAGCGCGAAGGCCAGGCTTTGGCCCAGCAGCAGCCAGGCCGCGGTGGTGACGGCGGCGATGGCGATGACGGCGGGGACGAACACGCCCGAGACCCGGTCGGCGATCTTGGCGATGGGGGCCTTGGTGGCCGCCGCGTCGCTGACCATTTTGATGATCTGGGAGAGGGTGGTGTCCTCGCCGACGCGGGTGGCCTCGCAGCGCAAAAAGCCCGACTGGTTGACGGTGGCGGCCGAGACGGCGTCGCCGGCGGCCTTGTCCACCGGGATGCTCTCGCCGGTGAGGGCGCTCTCATTGACGGCGCTGGCGCCCTCGAGCACGACGCCGTCCACGGGGATGTTCTCGCCCGGGCGCACGACGAACTGGTCGCCGCGGCGCACCTGCTCGATGGACACTTCCACCTCCTGGCCCTCCCGCAGCAGGGTGGCGGTCTTGGAGGCCAGCTTCATCAGGCTTTTCAGCGCGTCGGTGGTCTTGCCCTTGGAGCGCGCCTCCAGCATTTTGCCCACGGTGATCAGCGTCAGGATCATGGCGGCGGACTCGAAATAGAGCTCCATCATGTAGTCCGAGACGCTGTTGGGGTCCATCCGCATCTGGGCGTCCGTCATCATGAACAGGGCGTAGGTGCTCCACACAAAGGACGCCGAGGAGCCGAGGGCCACGAGGGTGTCCATGTTGGGCGCGCCGTGGATCAGGCCCTTAAAGCCGCTGATGAAAAACTTCTGGTTGATGACCATGACGATACCGGCCAGCAGCAGCTGCGCCAGTCCCACCGCGACGTGGTTGCCGTCGAAGAAGGCGGGCAGGGGCCAGCCCCACATCATGTGGCCCATCGAAAAGTACATCAGCACCAGCAGGAAGCCCAGCGAGGCCAGCAGCCGGCGCTTGAGCTTGGGCGTCTCGTGGTCGGCCAGCGCGTCCAGCGCGGCGCCGGGCGCGGGGCTTTGGGCGGCGGGGCCGGCCTGCTTGCGGCTGGCGCCGTAGCCGGCGGCCTCCACCGCCTGGATGATGGCGTCGGGGCTGGCCGTGCCCTCCACGCCCATGGAGTTCGTCAGCAGGCTGACCGAGCAGGCCGTGACCCCCGGCACCTTGCCCACCGCTTTTTCGACCCGGGCGCTGCAGGCCGCGCAGCTCATCCCGGTGATGGTGTATTGTTCCATATCCCCCTCCTGCGGCGCTTATTTCATCAGCCGCTGGATCACGCGCACAAGCTCGTCGACGGCCTCGTAGTGGCCGGCCTCGAGGTCGTCCACCACGCAGGTGCGGATGTGCTGGCCCAGCAGCTCCTTGCAAAAGCTGTCCAGGGCCTTGCTGACCGCCGACGCCTGGAAGAGGATGTCGGGGCAGTAGGCGTCTTTTTCCACCATGCCGCGGATGCCGCGGACCTGCCCCTCCACGCGGTTGAGGCGGTTGATCAGGTCCTGGTATTCCTCGGGGGTGCGGTGGCGGGTGCGGGGCGTGCCGCAGACGGTGGTGGCCGGGTAGCCCGCGGGGGCCTCGTCCTCGGGCAGGGCGGGGCGCTTGGCTTCTTGTTCCATAGAGAAAGACCTCCCTTTCGTCGTAAGAAGGCCCGCCCCGGGCGCGGCCGTGTGCAGCCGGCGCGTACACCCGGGGGGTACCTATGGCTGTAGTATAACACAGTTTGCCCCATAAAACAAGCGGAAAGAGATACCGGTACCCCCTATATGTGTGAAAAATGGGTGAAAGCGGGCCCGCGCAAGCGATATAAAAAGACCCCCGTCCGGGCAGGGCGGGGGCCTTTTGTTTGGGTCAGCTTTTGGTGGTCCAGGTCAGGTCCAGCACGGGGCCGTAGGGGTCGAAGACCAGGCCCTCGACGCCGTCGGCCAGCAGCAGGCGCTTTTGCTGCGCGAAGAGGGGCACGGCCACGCACTCGGCCAGCAGCTGGCGCTCGGCCTGGGCCAGCAGGGCGCAGCGCAGCGCGCTGCCGGTGGCCGAGGCGCTCTGGGCCAGCAGGGTCTCGTAGCCGGTGTCGGCGTAGCGGCCCAGGCCCTCGGGGCCGAAGGCGCGCAGCAGCGTGTAGACGCTGCCGTCGGTGCAGCTGACGGGCGCGAGGGCGATGCTGTAGTCGCCCGCGGCGATGCGCGCGTCGAAGTCCTCGCGCGGGACCTCCTCAATGGAGAAAAAGAGCGACAGCTCCCGCTGCCAGACGCTGTTGAGCGCCTCCACCGCCTGCGTCAGGCCCGTGCCGGCGGGTGCCAGCACCGTCACGCCCATCAGGTCGGCGCTGGTGACCGTCTCGCGCGCGGCGCGGTACAGCGCGTAGGCGCTGCCCAGGCTTGGGCTGGGGTCGCCGGCGGTCTGGCGGTAGTCGAGGCTGCCGACGCTGAGGCCCGACGGCACCAGGCCGGCGGCGGGGGCGTACAGGCCTTCGTCCACGGGCAGGGCGGCCAGGCGCACCGCCGCCGCCAGGGACTGGCGCAGCAGCGCCGAGGACAGCGCCGCCTGCTGGGTGTTGAACAGAAGGCACCAGGTGGTGTCCGTATAGCTGATGGAGCGCAGCCCGGTGGGTGCGTCCGTCTCGTCCAGGGCGGCGGTGCAGCGCTCGTTCAGGATCAGGTCCTGCGCGCTCTGGGCGGCGCCGGTGTTCTGCACCAGGCGCAGGCTGTCCACAAGGCCGTCCGTGCCTTCGCGCCGCAGGAACAGGCCGCTGGCCGTCCAGTTATAAAGGTAGAAGCTGCCGCTGGACAGGGTGGTGGCCGCGGTCAGGCCGTAGCTGCCGCCGGTGCTCTCAAAAAAGGCCTCGTCGCAGGGCATGGCCCCCGGCAGGGCCAGCTTGTGCAAAAAGCTGTCGTCCGCCTCGCTGAGGGTGAACTCCAGCGTCAGGCTGTCCACGGCGCGCACGCCGAGGCTGTCCGGCGCGGCCAGGCCCGCCAGCACCGCGCCGCTGCCCTCGATGGCGGAGAACTCCACCGCGTAGGGCGAGCGCGTCTCGGGCGAAAAGACGCGCCGGAAGGCGTAGACGAAATCTTCGGCGGTGATGGCGTAATCGGTCGCTTCGCCCCGGGCGGCGCGGTAGGTCAGCCCGGCCTTGAGCGTGAAGGTATAGCGCAGCCCGTCGGGCGAGACGGCCCAGCTCCCGGCAAGGTCGGGCTGGGGCTCGCCCGCGGCGTCCAGGCGGACGAGGCCGCCGCAGAGGTTCGTGCAGGCGAGGACGTCTTCGGGGGCCGAGGCGATCTGGGGGTCGAGGTTGGCGGGGATCTGCTCCACGAACCAGGTGAAGCTGTTGACGCCCGAGCCCTTGGCGCAGCCGGCCAGCGGCGCCAGGCAGGCGGCCGCCAGCACGGCGGCGAGGATGTGTCGGAAGATATGTTTCAAGGCGTTTGGGTCCTTTCTGTATGTCGCTTTTTTCCAGTGTAGCAGAAACGCCCGGAAATGACAATCGGCTTTTGCCGCCTGTTTTGGGATTTTCGTTGCCAAGCGGCGTGAAAAGAGCTATAATAGGCGGTGTGCTTACTGGAACCGGCAAGGGGCGAGCGCCCCGGGAGGGATTTTGTTATGCAGAAAGAACAGCAGCAGCTGGCCGCCCTGGTGCGCGGCAAAAAAGTGGCCTTTATCGGCGCGGGGGTCAGCCACAAGGCCCTGATCGAAGAGTTCGTGGGCCTGGGGGCCGAGGTGACCCTGTGCGACAAAAAGCAGTCGGTGGAGGACTTCGGCCCTTACGCCGCCACGCTGCGGCGGCTGGGGGTACGGCTCAGCCTGGGCGAGGGCTACATGGAGGGCTTCAAGGGGCAGGACATGATCCTGCGCACGCCGGGCTTTGAATATTACCAGAAGCCCCTGCAGGACGCCATCGCGGCGGGCACGGCCGTCACCAGCGAGGTGGAGCTCTTCTTCGACCTGTGCCCCTGCGAGATCGTGGCGGTGACCGGCTCGGACGGCAAGACCACCACCACCACTTTGATCAGCGAGATGTTCAAGGCCGCCGGGCGGCGCGTGCACCTGGGCGGCAACATCGGCGCGGCGCTGCTGCCCATGCTGCCCGAGGTGGCCCCGGAGGACGTCGCGGTGGTGGAGCTGTCCAGCTTCCAGCTGATCAGCATGCGCAAAAGCCCCCGCGTGGCCGTGGTGACGAACGTCACCCCGAACCACCTGGACCACCACAAGGATATGCAGGAGTACATCGACGCCAAGCGCAACATCCTGCTGTACCAGACCCCGCCCTGCCGGGCCGTGCTGGGCTATGAGAACGAGATCACCCGCGCCATGCAGGCCGACTGCAAGGGCGAGCAGGTCTGGTTCACCCGCCTGCGCGAGGTGGATAACGGCGCCTTCCTGCGCAAAGACGGCATGCTGTGCATGGCCGAGGGCGGCGTCGTGACGCCCTTCCTCGCGCAGAAGGAGGTCAAGCTGCGCGGGCTGCACAACATCGAGAACCTGCTGGCCGCGGCCGCGGCTGTGTGGGGGCGCGTGCCGGCGGAGGCCATCCGCCGGGTGGGCAGCACCTTTACCGGCGTCGAGCACCGTATCGAGCCGGTGCGCGTGCTGGACGGCGTGACCTGGTACAACGACTCCATCGCCACCAGCCCCACGCGCACCATCGCGGGGCTGCGCAGCTTTGAGCAGAAGATCATCCTCATCGCGGGCGGCTACGACAAAAAGATCCCCTACGAGCCCCTGGCCCCCGAGCTGCTGGCCCACGTCAAGACCCTGGTGCTGATGGGCGCGACCGGCCCGCGCATCGAGGCGGCCGTGCGGGCCCAGCCCGGCTTTGCCGAAAGCGGGCTGACCATCCTGCACGCGGGCAGCATGGAAGAGGCCGTGGCCGCGGCGCGCGCCGCGGCAAAGCCCGGGGACGTGGTCAGCCTGTCGCCGGCGTCGGCCTCCTTCGACGCCTACCCGAACTTTGAGGCGCGGGGCCGCCACTATAAGCAGATCGTGAACGCGCTGTGATCGCGCGGGCCAATACCCCGGCGGGGCGGCGGCGCTTTCTGCGCGCGTGCCGCGGCGCGCCCTGCCTGGAGGTGCTGCTGCCGGTGGAGCGGGCGCTGTTCGCCCACAGCCAGCCGGGGCGCTTTTACGCCGGGCCGCGCCTGGCGCTGGACACCGGCGGGCAGGCGGCCCTGGCCGCCGGCGGGGCGAACCCCGAGGAGCTGGCCGCCTTCCTGCATTTCTGCGGCTGCCGGGCGTTGATCACGTCCGGGGGCGCGCCCGCGGGCTGGCGGCGGGCCGGGACGCTGCACTGCATGGCCCTGCCGGCGGGGGCGGCGCTGCCCTTGCCCCCGGCGGACGAGGCGCTGTGGGCCGCGCTGGCCCTGGACACGCAGCCCGCGGCCGGGGCGCTGGCGGACTTCCTCTACCCGCAGGGGGGCACGGCGCGGGACGACTACTACTCGGCCCTGTGCACGAAGCGCAGCCGCGGGCTGGCGCGGGTATGGGCCCTGACGCTGGACGGCAAAATCGCCGCCACCATCGGGGCCTACGCCATCCGGGAGGGCAAGGCCTACCTGGCCTGCGGCTGCACCGCGCCGGCGCTGCGCGGCCGGGGCGCAGGCGGGCGGCTGGCCGCCCTCTTTGCCGGGGGCTTTGCGGCCGAAGGGCTGGACGTGAGCCTTTTGTGCCGCGGCGAGCGCCTGGCTTTTTACACGCGCCTCGGCTTTGCACAGGCCGGGGGCCTGGGCTGCTATGTCCCGGGCGAGACTGGAAAGGAAAACTATGCTGGAACGCTTTTTTGACTATAAACCCGAGGTGCTGGCCCTGGACGAAGAGGCCATGCGCCTGTGCGCGCCCTACTTCCGCGAGGCGGAGCAGGTGCGCGACTACAACCAACTGAAGATGCTGCGCGCCTTTGCGGACAACCAGATGTCCGCCACCGATATGCTGGGCAGCACGGGCTACGGCCTGTGGGACACCGGCCGCGCCAAGCTGGAGGCCATCTTCGCGCAGGCGATGGGCTGCGAGGACGCGCTGGTGCGCAGCCAGTTCATGAGCGGCACGCACACGCTGGCGGTGGCGCTGTTCGGCCTGCTGCGCGCGGGCGACACGCTGCTGGCCGCCACCGGCCGCCCCTACGATACCCTCGAGGGCGTCATCGGCATCGAGGGTAAGGGCGCGGGCACGGGCACCCTGGCGGATTACGGCGTGCGCTACGAGGAGGTGCCGCTGCTGGCGGACTACAGCCCCGACTATGCGGCCATCGCGGCGGCGGCCCCCCGGGCCAAGGTCTGCCACATCCAGCGCAGCCGCGGCTATCTGCAGCGCAACGCCTTCGACCTTGCCACCATACGCAAGGTGGCCGAGGCCGCCCGCAGCACGAACCCCGGCATCATCGTCTTTGTGGACAACTGCTACGGCGAGTTCACCCAGATGGAGGAGCCCAGCGCCGCCGGGGCCGACCTGATCGCCGGCAGCCTGATCAAAAACCCGGGCGGCGGCATCGCGCCCACGGGCGGCTACATCGCCGGGCGGCGCGCGCTGGTGGAGCAGTGCGCCTACCGGCTGAACGCCCCGGGCCTCGGCCGGGAGCTGGGCTGCACGCTGGACACCGCGCGGGAGCTGTACCTGGGGCTGTACTACGCGCCGGGCGTCGTGTGCGAGGCGGTCAAGACCGCCATCTATGCCCAGTGCCTGCTGGAGCTGGCCGGCAAGAAGCCCGTGCCCCGCTACTGCGAGGCGCACAACGACATCGTCACCTGCTTCGACGCAGGCACGGCCGAGGCGCTGGTGGGCTTTTGCCGCGGCATCCAGGCGGCCAGCCCCGTGGACAGCTACGCCCTGCCCGAGCCCTGCCCCGAGCCGGGCTACACCGACGAGGTGATCATGGCCAGCGGCAGCTTTACCCAGGGCAGCACCATCGAGCTGAGCTGCGACGGCCCCATGCGCGCGC
>CALXGZ010000134.1 GCA_944387975.1 uncultured Faecalibacterium sp. | reverse complement strand
AAACTGAAAAAAATCGGAAATTCCCTCTTGCAAAGCTGCGCGGAGTATGCTATAATACATCCCGCAGTCCTGCTGCTATAGCTCAGTTGGTAGAGCGCATCCTTGGTAAGGATGAGGTCTCCAGTTCAAATCTGGATAGCAGCTCCAGCAAAAGCAAAGCCCCCGAAGGCGTATGCCTCCGGGGGCTTTTCGTTTCCGCCGCCTCGCGCTTGATTTTTCCGCGCCTTTCTTTTACAATAAGAGTACGATATCCGGGAAGGGGGGAGCGCGATGCGCGCTGCGGCGAAAGAAAAGGGCCCGGCCGTGCAGGCCGGGGACCGGCATTATGTGCTGCTGGCGCTGGTGGCGGTGGAGCTGTTCATGTCCTTTTCGTTTTTGGGCTACATCCACATCGAGCCGCTGTCCCTGACCTTTGTGTACATACCGGTGCTGATGGCCGCCTGCCTGCTGGGCCCGAAGGAGGCCGCCCTGGTGGGGGCGGTGTTCGGCCTGGCCTCGATGTGGAAGGCCTCGGCCTTCTACGTGGGGGCGGGGGACGCCATCTTCTCCCCGGTCATGAGCGGCCGCCCGGTGGCAAGCGTTCTGCTCAGCGTCGGCACGCGCACCCTCTTCGGGCTGCTGTCGGGGCTGCTGTTCCGCTGGGCGCGGGCGCGCCGCCGCCCGCTGCCCTGGGTGGTGGCGGCCGCCGCGGCGGGGCGGCTGATCCACACCACCCTCGTGTACGCCGCGATGGGCCTGCTGTTCCCCGAATCGGGCTACGGCCTGGCCAGCGTCTGGGACGACGTGACCCGCTGGGACTTTTTGCCCCTGACCGCCATCGCGGGCGCGCTGGTGGGGGGCTGCTACTTCTTTTCGCAGTCGGCGGCGGTCAAAAAGATCTTTGCGCGCGCCCAGGAGGTGGACCGCCTGCACGCCGCGATGGTGGCGCGCCACAAGGGCGGCCGGGCGGCGGTGCTGGCCGTGCTGACCCTGGCCTCCTTCAGCGTGGCCATCTACTTTACCAACCGCATCGAGACCGTGATGCGGCAGTACCAGATCAAGCTGTCGGACGAGATCACCTATGACCTGATGCACCTGCAGATCCAGTTCCTGATGGGCATTTTGTCCCTGGGGCTGCTGGTGGTGCTGGCGATCGTCCTGTATCAGAAGAACATCGACTTCCTCTATTACGAGGCGCGGCTGGACGGCCTGACCGGCCTGCTGGGCCGCCAGCAGTTCTTCCACGTGGGCGCGGCCATCCTGGACGCCAACCAGGAGCGGCTGCGCACCTCCACCCGGCCGGGCTGCTTCATCATCCTGGACGTCGACCACTTCAAGCGCATCAACGACAGCTGCGGCCACCCGGCGGGGGACCAGGTGCTGAAGGAGGTCGCCCGCAGCCTGCAGCAGTCCTTCGGGCCGGGCAACCTGTTCAGCCGGCTGGGTGGGGACGAGTTCGTCGCCCTCATCCTCGAGCCGC
Organism: uncultured Faecalibacterium sp.; assembly: GCA_944387975.1. GTDB lineage: Bacteria > Bacillota > Clostridia > Oscillospirales > Ruminococcaceae > Faecalibacterium. The sequence goes on along the minus strand of CALXGZ010000134.1, from coordinate 9,328 downwards.
TGTCCCGCGCGGAGATCGCGCAGGCGCTGGAGGGCATGAAGGCCCGCCTGCGTGCGCTGGAGTTTGACGGCGCGCCGGTCACCTGCAGCATCGGGGTCATCCCGGTGGAGGCCGGCTATTCGCTGGAGCGCATGTACCGCGACGCCGACCGCCTGCTGTACGAGGCGAAAAAGGGCGGCCGGGACCGCTGCGTCTTCGGCTACCATTACCGCGACGAAAAAGTGGAATAAAAGGCAGACCCCCGCGAAAGCCCGGCTTTCACGGGGGTTTTTGACGTCTGGCTGCAACATCGCGCCGCCCGCGTTCGTATTATAGAGAGAAGGCCAGCGATTGGCAGACACTGGCAAACGAACGAGGTGAGAAAGATGCTGATACGAACGAAGGCTGCGCGCGCGCTGGCCTGGCTGGCGCTGGCCGCTTTGGCGGCCGGGGCGCTGGGCGGCTGCGGCGCGGCGTCCGGCCCGGCTGCCTCCGGCATGGCCGTCCAGCCGGACCAAACGGCCCGGCCCGCCGCGAACCCCCTGGACGACGGGCGGCTGCGCTATCTGTACCCCGCCCACAGCAGCGGCGGGGGCACCCTGCTGCGAGGGGCCGAGGTACTGTACAAGGCCGCCCCCTCCGAGCGCATCACCCTGCTGTACGCGCCGGACGAGGCCGCGCCCGCCGGCTGGCAGCTGGGCAAAAACGAGGCGGAGGGCGGCCGCGTCACCGAAGTGTACGACGCCGGCGGCGCGCTGCTGTGGCGCGGCGAGGGCGAGTGGCAGGCCGCCCTGGCCGGGACCATGCTGGCCCTGACGCCGGGCGGCTTTGGCGTCGACTACGGGCCCGGCGGGGCCACCGGCTGCCGCCTGATCGATACGGCCGCCGGCCGTGAATACGCCCTGCCCGCCGAGGCCTCCGGCTGCATCCCCACCGCCTATGGCCAGGCCGTGCTGACCCTGAACAGCGACCCCGAGGCCGGGGCCCTCGAGGGCAGCAGCGTCGCCGTGCTGGACCTTGCCACCGGCGAAGAAGTGTACCGCGTGGACGCGGCCTACGCCTACCGCGCCTACGGCAGCGAGAGGCTGAGCCGCTGCGCCGCCATCCAGCGCTGCGAGACGGACCCCGCCACCGGCGAACAGAACTGGTTCGTGGACCTGTACGACCCCGCGACCCGGACGGTGTACAGCCGCTTCGAGACCTTCTGCGGGGCGGACCTCATCTGCTACCAGCCCGAGCCGGGCCGCTACGAGGTCTGCCGCCTGGGTGAAACCGGGGCGCTGGCCAGCTACGACGGGCGCTGCGTCTACTGGCGGGCGGACGCGGCCCTCATCGGGCGGGACGACGGCTACCACCTCGTCACGCCGGAGGGCGAACAGCCCAGCGCCTCCACCTATGCCGTGAACGGGGAGGAAGCCGCCTTCCTGCTGGCCGACGGGACGCTGCTGCTCTACGGCCCCGGCGGGCGCAGCGCCGTCGAGACCGGCCTGGCCGGCTCGATCAGCCAGACGGGCTTTGCCGGGGACTATTGGACCACGCTGAACAGCGTCGCGGACGGCTATGCGCTGCTGTACACCAGCGACGCGGCCTGCCCCGACGGGCACTGCCAGATCTACAGCGCCGCCGGCCTTGTGTACGACAGCGCCGGCAGCGGCTACGAGAGCCTGAGCTACCTGACCATGGGCCCGGATGGGCCGCTGTACGCGGCCTCCCGCCAGGGGGTGGGCGGCGGCTGGCTGGCCGACGTGGTGGACAGCCGCGGCGCGCCCCTGCTGACGGGCCTGGCGGAGCTGAGCGCCGGGGACGAATTGCCCGAGGGCGTGCTGGCGGCCCGGCGTGGCTTTACGCGGGGCTACCTGGACCTTGCGGGCAACTGGCTGTACAGCGAGAGCGCCTTCGCCTCCCTCGCGGACGAGGACGGCGCCTACTACTGGTGAGATCAAAGGAGAAAACGATGCGCAAGACCTATCTTTCGCGCCGCAGCTTCCTGGCGGCGCTGGGCCTGGGGGCGGCAGCCGCGCTGCTGGGCGGCTGCGGCGGTTCGAACAGTACGGGCAGTTCGGGCGGTGCGGGCAGCGCCCCCGCCTCCAGCCTTGCGGGCGCGGCGGAGGCCGCGCCCTTCCTCAGCCCGGAGGAGTTCCCCGGCGTGGACGGCTCCACCGCCTGCATCCCGCTGATCGCGCAGGTCATGGCCGACACCACCGGCGTCGACCTGACCGAGGCGCAGAGCAGCGTCGCCGTCAGCACCACCGCCTACGCCTGGGAGAATATGGGCGTGTACGGCAGCACGGACATCGGGCTGCTGCTGGTCTACGAGGCCCCCGACTACGTCAAGGAGGAGATCGCCGCCGCCGGTGTCGAGCTGGAGCAGAAGCCCGTCGGCCGGGACGCGCTGGTCTTCATCGTCAACGAGGCGAACCCCGTCCAGAGCCTGACCCTCGCGCAGCTGCGGGATATCTACGCCGGCCGCGCCGCCAACTGGAAGGAGCTGGGCGGGGCCGACGCGCCCATCGTGGCCTTCCAGCGCGGGGAGGACAGCGGCAGCCAGACCCTGTTCAAAAAGCTGCTGATCGGCGACGGCGAGCTGATGGAAGCCCCCACCGAGCTGGCCCCCGCCAGCATGGGCGGCCTTGTGGACGGCGTGGCCGCCTACAACAACAGCGCCAACGCCATCGGCTTTTCGGTCTACTACTATGTGGACCAGATGTACTCCCAGCCGGGGCTGCGGCTGCTGGCCGTGGAAGGGGTCGAGCCCACGAACGACACCATCGCCGCCGGGGAGTACCCCCTGTGCAACGAGTTCTACGCCGTCATCCGCGCCAATGCCGCCCCCGGCAGCCCCGAGCGCCAGGTCTACGACTGGCTGTCCACCGAGGCCGGCCGCGCCTGCATCGAGAAGGCGGGCTACGTCCCGGCCTGACAAAACCCCAATAAAAGGCGAAGCGCCCCCGCCGGGACCTCTCCGGCAGGGGCGCTTTTTCGCTTTTTACAGCCCGGCCGCGGCGGCCGCCAATTTCAGCACGCCGGCCAGCACCATCACCAAAATGGGGTCCAGCTTGCACTTGAGCAGCAGGACCACGCTCAGCGCGAAAATGGCGGCCATCACCCAGTTGGTGGCGGCAAAGCTGACCAGCGCCCCGCCCCAGAAGGCACTGATGAGGATGGACACCCCCGCCGAGGCGATCATGGCCACCACCGCCGGCCGCAGCGAGGCGAGCACCCCCTGCAGCAGGGCCATGCTGCGGTACTTCAAATACAGCCTGGCGATGAGGGTGACGATGACGCAGGAGGGCAAAATGCAGCCCAGCGTCGCCACCAGCGCCCCCGCCACGCCCGCGATCTTGATGCCCACGAAGGTGGCCGCGTTGATGGCGATGGGCCCCGGCGTCATCTGGGGGATGGTGATCAGGTCCGGGAATTCCGGCATGGACAGCCAGCTGTGCCGCTCCACGATCTGCCCCTGGATGAGGGGGATGGCCGCGTACCCGCCCCCGAAGCTGAACAGCCCGATCTGCAAAAAGCTCCAAAACAGCTGTAAGTAGATCATCGCCCGCCCTCCTTCTTTGCGCGGCGCTGGGCCAGCAGCGTGCGCGCCACGCCCAGCCCGGCGGCCGCCAGCACCACCAGCACCACGTTCACGCCGAACAGGCAGGTGGCGGCAAAGGCGGCCGCCATGACCAGCACCGAGGCCGTGCTTTTGGAGCGGACGACGTCCGTGCCCATCTGCCACACCACCGAGGCGATCACCGCGGCCACGCCGGCCTGCATGCCCGCCAGCATCTGGCTGACCAGGAAATTGTCCCGGAAGGCCTCGTAAAACAGCGAGACGGCCGAGATGATCACGAAGGGCGGGATGACCGTGGCCACGATGGCCACCGCCGCGCCCAGCAGGCCGGCCAGCTTGTAGCCCACCACGATGGCCCCGTTCACCGCGATGGGCCCCGGGGCCGACTGCGCGATGGCCACCAGGTCGAGCATTTCGTCCTCCTCGATCCAGCGGTATTCGTCCACGAACTTTTTCTTCAGCAGGGTGACGATCACGTACCCGCCCCCGAAGGTGAAGGCGCTGAGGTACAGCGTCGAAAAAAACAGCCGGCGCAGCACCTGCGCCTTGTCCCCGGCAGGGTTCATAGGGGGTCCCTCCTTTGTTTTGATCAGGGCAAGGATAACACGCCCGCGCCCCGCTTGTCAAACCTCCGGGCCATTTTGCGCGGGTCCGGCCCGCGCCGGGGCCGTTTTGTGGCGGGGGCAACGCAAAAATAAGAATTCTTTGACACAAGCCGAAGGCGCGGGTGCTATACTTATTCTGGTTTGGCCCGCCCTACGCGGCCGGGCCGTTGAGCGCTTTTCAGGACTGTCCCTCAAACGAAGCTGTTCAGAAAGGATCGCACCCATGAAAACGAGACCGAAACGCAAAAAACGCCTCTGGCTGCCCTTCGCCGTCGCGGCGGGGCTGATCGTCCTGGTGCTGGCGCTGGCGCCCGTCGTGGCCCCGGCGGTGGGCAAGTGGTTCACCTCGCAGGAGAGCGCCGTCCGCGACGGCTGGGCCGTCGACGTCGGCGACCTGATCGGCGTGGACGAGGCCGAACAGGTGGAGATCCGCCACGCCCCGCTGGAAGCGAGCATCACCGTGCTGCAGCTGATGCCCACCGAGATCGAGCAGGAGGGCTTCACCTATTACGACACCGCCGTGCAGCGGCGCATCCGCGCCATGCTGGAGCGCGGCCAGGCCCTTTCGGCCCGCGGGGCGGAGCACCGGGTCGAGTGGACCGCCGAGACCCCGCTGGCCGTCCTCGACCCCTTCGGCACCGGGGCGAACGGGCTGTACCTCTACTTTGAGACGGACTTCCCCACGCAGGTGGAGTACGCCGTCCATGTGGACGACGAGCGCATCCCCGACTACCATGCCACCGCCGCCGACCATTCGGGCAAGGAATATTCCACCACCCACGAGTTCCAGCTGATCGGCCTTGTGCCCGGCGAGGTGAACGAGGTCACCCTCAGGCTGCGGGGCAAGTGGGGCAACGTGCGGCAGACCGTCCGCTTCACCATCGAGATGCCCGAGACCTACTCCGGCTACGACACCATCCTCGAGGTCACCGACGGCGATGGCGCCGGGCCGCTGGACGAGGGCCTGTTCACGATGATGCGCACCAACGGCTACCTCGGCTACGGCTTCCTGTACGACAACAGCGGCGTGATGCGCTACGAGATGGTGCTGGAAGGCTTCGGTATGGACCGCATCCTCTTCTATGGGGATGAGATCGTCACCTGCGTGTCCTCCAACAAGCTGGCGCGTATCAACGGCCTGGGCGAGGTGGAGCAGGTCTACCCCCTGGGGGACTACGAGCTGCACCACGACATCGACTACGGCCGCGACGGCGCCGTGCTGGCCCTGGCCGAAAAGGCCGGCGACACGAACGTCGAGGACCTGGTGCTGGAGATCGACCTTGCCACCGGCGAAGTGACCGAGCTGCTGGACTTCAAGGAGCTGATGGCGGGCTACTACGCCCAGACCCGGCCCATCCGCGCCACGGACGTCTTTTTCTGGCAGGCGGACGAGCAGGACTGGATCCACCTGAACACCCTGCAATACTTACCTGACAGCGACAGCATCGTGGTCTCCTCGCGCGAGACCTCCACCGTCATCAAGGTGGACGATGTGCACGGCGCGGCGGCCATCGACTGGTTCTGCGGCGACCCGGCCTTCTGGCAGGGCACCGGCTACGAGGCATACTGCCTTGCGCCGGCAAACGACTTCACCTGGCAGTACGGCCAGCACAGCGTGGCCTGGGCCGCCGGCGAGGAAGAGGGCGTGTGCTACCTGCGCATGTTCAACAACAACTACTGGGCCCTGTCCAGCCGCGACGGCTACGAGCCGGCCCTGCCCGAGGGCGTCGGCACCGATCTCTACGGCGGCGCGGAGGACCTGAGCTATACCTACGTCTACCGCATCGACAAAAAGGCCCGCACAGTCGAGCTGGTGGAGTCCTTCCCGGTGCCCTATTCCAGCATCGTCTCCAACGCCACGCTGAACGAGGAGACGGGTCACTGGACCGTCAACAGCGGCATCGCGATGTGCTTCGGCGAGTACGACGCCGAAGGCCGGCTGATCCGCCAGTACGCCTACGAGTGCACCATGCAAGGCTACCGCACCTTCAAATACGATTATAAGGGCTTCTGGTTCCAGTAAGGCCCAAGGCAGCAAAAAGCGCCCCCCGGACGTTTGGGCCCGGGGGGCGCTTTCGCCGTTTTCAGCAGCGCCCGTTGCCGCCGCAGCCGTGCTCGCCGCAGTGGCGTTCGCCGTCGTGGTGGTGCTCGCCGTGGTGGTCGCAGTGTACGGCGGGGTCGTAGGCGAGGCTGCCGGCCAGCAGCGCCTCCACCGCCGCGTCGGCAGAGCCGGCGGCCCCGCCGTACAGCCGGATGCCGGCGGCCGCCAGCGCGGCCTGCGCCCCGCCGCCGATGCCGCCGCAGATCAGCGTGTCGGCGTGCAGCTGCTGCAGCACGCCCGCCAGCGCGCCGTGGCCCTGGCCGCCGGTGCCGACCACCTCGCTGTGGGTGACCTTGCCGTTTTCCACGTCGTAGACCTTGAACTGTTCGGTGCGGCCGAAGTGCTGGAAGATCTCGCCGTTTGCGTATGTGACTGCGATTCTCATAAGGGGTACTTCCTTTCTGGTTGGGCCCGGGGGGCCTGTTGGTTCCCCTCTATTGTAGCACGATGCGGCGCGGAATGCCAGTGCCGCGCCGAGAATTGCCTTCCGGCCGCAAATTGTGTATAATAGGGCTGTCTTGAATGCTTGATTTCGCTTGAACAGGAAGGAGCGACCCATGCCTACAGACCAGACCCGCCCCGCCGGGCCGGCGGCGCTGCCCGAGCGCGGCGCCATGCTGATCGTGGACGACGACGCGATCAACTGCGCGATCCTGGAAAATATCTTCGCCCCCTATTACGACATCGACACCGCCGCCGACGGCCGCGCCGGCTTGCAGTGCATCCTGGCGCGGCAGGACGAGCTGTGCGCCGTGCTGCTGGACGTTGTCATGCCCGAGCTGGACGGCCTGCAGGTGCTGCGCGCGCTGGTGGATGAGGGCGTTTTGGAAAAGGTGCCCGTCTTCCTCATCACGGCCGAGGCCTCGGGCAGCGTCATGAAGGAGGCCTACGCCCTGGGGGTGATGGACGTCATCAGCAAGCCGGTCATCCCCTATGTGGTGCTGCGGCGGGTGCAGTCCGTGGTGGAATTGTTCCGCGCGCGTGAGCGGCTGAGCAACGTCGTCGAGCTGCAGCAGGCCGACCTGCTGGCCCAGGCCAAAAAGATCATCGAGCTGAACAAGGGCCTGATCGAGGCGCTGGCCGCCGCCATCGAGTTCCGCAGCGAGGAATCGGGCGAGCATGTCCGCCGCATCCACGACATCACCCGCTACCTGCTGCTGCATACCCCCCTCGGGGAGGGGATGGATATGGTGCAGATCGAGCAGATCGCCCTGGCGTCCATCATGCACGACGTGGGCAAGATCGCTGTGCCCGACGCCATCCTGAACAAGCCCGGCAAGCTGACGCCCGAAGAGTTCGAGGTGATGAAGGGCCACACCGTCCAGGGCGCCAGGCTGCTGGAACAGATCCCCCAGCTGCGTGAGAACGGGGCCTACCCCTACGCGCGGGACATCGCCCGCCACCACCACGAGCGCTGGGACGGCCGGGGCTACCCCGACGGGCTGAAAGGGGACGAGATCAGCCTCTGGGCGCAGATCGTCTCGCTGGCGGACGTCTACGACGCGCTGAGCTGCAAGCGGGTGTATAAGGACGCCTTCCCCCGCGAGAAGGTGAACGAGATGATCCGCACGGGGGCCTGCGGCTGCTTCAACCCGAAGCTGCTGGCGTGCTTCTTTGCGGTGGAGGACCAGCTGCACAAGCTGTACGAGCAGGAGGAACGACATGGACAAGGCTAAACTGGACGCGCTCGCGGCTGCGGGCATCGATACGGCCGACGCGCTGGAGCGCCTGATGGGCAGCGAGGCGCTGCTGCAGCGCTTTTTGCGCCGCTTTCTGGAGGATGGCAGCCTGGACGCCCTGCGCGCGGCCGTCGCCGCGGGGGACTGGGCCGCGGCGCTGAAGGCGTCCCACACGCTCAAGGGCATGTGCGGCAACCTGTCCATGACGGCGCTGTACGGGCTGTTCACCCGGCAGGTGGCTTTGCTGCGCGCGGAGGATACCGCCGGGGCCGCCGCCCTGATGCCGGAGATCGAGGCGGCCTACGCCCGGGTGGCGGCCGCCGTCCGGGAGCTGTAAGGTGGCCGGGCCGAAGCGCGGGCGCTGGCGCGCCCTGTGGAAAAAGCAGCGCTATTACCTGGCCGCGACGGCGGTGCTGGCGGCGGCCGGGGTGGGCTTTTTCGTCTTTTTGCGGCGGGTGCAGCTGCTCAATTACCAAAACCTCGAGACCTCCCTCGCGCAGAACTACGCCGCCGAGGTGGAGGGCGACCTCGACATCTACAAGGCCATGGTCGCCTTCGGGGCGGACGCCATCGACGCCCGCATCGAGGAGGGCGAGGACGCCGCCGCCCTGGCGGAGTGGATCGGCCGCTACGGCGACCGCCTGCAGCAGCTCTTTGGCAAGGACATGGTGGACGCCTATGCCGTCTACGAGGGGCAGATCCTGGCCGCGAACCCCTGGGAGGGGGACGCCTCCTACGATTACGCGGAGGCCGCGTGGTACCGGATGGCCCTGGCGGCGCCGGGCGAGGCCATCTTCACCGACATGTACACCGACGCCGTCTACGGCCGGGACGTGCTGACCGTGGCCCAAAAGTGCGCCGGCAGCGACACGGTGGTGGCCTTCGATATCTTCCCGGAGAACCTGCTGATCGACCTGGGGCGGGTGGCGCTGCCCGAGGGGGCCTCGATCTTCCTGTGCGACGGGGGGCAGAAGGCGCTGTACGCCAACACCGGCCTGGATACGCACGGCGACGGCTTCGCGCCTTACCTCGCCCGCCTGCAGCAGGGCATCCGCGCGGGCTACTTCGACCGCTACGACGCCTTCATCCAGGACATCGACGGGGTGCGCCGCGGGGTCTACTATACCTGGCTCGAAAACGGCTGGCTGGTGATCATCACCGTGCCGGTGGAGAGCATGCTCACCCAGCTGCGGCTGTTCACCTTTTTGTACGGCTGCATCCTGGCGGCCTGGTGCCTGGGCTTCGCCGTCATCCTGTGGCGCAACGCGCGGCTGGATACGATGGTGGAGCGCAGCGGCGACACCGTCCGGGTGCTGAGCAACTCCTACTACGGGCTGTTCCGCATCAACTACGAGACGGGCACCTATGAGATGATCAAGGGCTCGCCCTACGCGCGCAA